>JAITEO010000118.1 GCA_031281985.1 Zoogloeaceae bacterium
TCAAAAGCGAGGCGCGTAGCGCCGTGGCACTCTTGGCGGCTTTCGTCACTCGAAATGTCGGAGCAAGCTGCAAGGCCATTCGTGCCGTTCGCCAGGGCATGCTGTCTGCCAGGACTGGATTGCCACGGCGCTCACGCCCTCGCAATGACGAGAGGTGGAGGGGTTATCGTAGGGGCGTGCTGCGCGCGCCCGCAACCCAATCCGCCGCGTGACGGCCGCCGGGCGCGCGCAGCGCGCCCCAACGAGAACCCAAAAGACCGCGCTGGTCTTGCGTAAGCAAAATGCGGCTTCGCCGCACAAAATGGGCGTTTATTCTTTGACGCCTTCTTGGAAAGGACGCCATCTCGCCGAAGCGCCGCCGCGCCCCTCCCCTGACAAAGGGAGGGAGCATGACCGCGCTTCGTCCGGGATGGATTATTAACATGACATCCTCCCCTTTTAATTGCCCCCGTCTCTTGTCCCCTGAATCCTGCCTTGGTATTTGCGTTAGAATCCGGCAGTCCTTTCAGGAGGCGGCAAAAAGCAAAACCCTGCTTTTTGCCGGGTATGTTTGGGTTTGCGGGCAAGGCAAGCGCTTTACCCGTAAATCGTGAAAACCCAACGAAAAACCAGACTGGTCTGGAGATTCGTTGCCTTTATCCCCCAAAAGGGCGAGGTGCTGCTTACCCTTTTTTGCGCTATAACCCGGCAAAAAGCGGGGTTCACTTTTTGACGTAACAATCCGCCCATGTCTGCCGCCCTTCCCGTCCTGTGTCTTGCCGATCTCGTCCATAGCGGGCGCGAGGTGGCGTTGCCGGTGGAGATCGCGCTGGCTTCGGCGGGCGTATTGAGGCTGGAGGCGTGGTTGCGCATCCTGCCGGGGCGGCGTTATGTGGGGCGGGGCGTCTGGCGGGACGCGGCGGGCGTGCGGCGGCAGGTATTGGCCAAGTTGCTGGTGGGGAAAAAAGCGGCGCGGCAGTTCGCGCGGGAACGAGATGGCGCACGCCTCTTGGCGGCGCAAGGGTTGCCCGCGCCGCCTCTCTTGGCGGCGGAATACGCGGCGGGCAGCGGCGGCTGGCTGTTGTTTCCCTTCCTGGAAAACGCGCGCGCTCCGGGCGAAGAAGAACTCGATATGGCCGTGCGCGCCATTGCCCATCTGCACGCCCGCGGGCTGTGGCAGGAAGACCTGCACCCCGACAATCTCCTGCTGCAAGACGGACAACTCTATTTCGTCGATGGCGGCGGCATACGCGCGCAAACGCCGGGACAGGCGTTGTCGTCACCGCGGGCGCTGGATAACCTGGGCATGTTTTACGCGCAGTGGCCGATACGCGTGGAAGCCGGGCTTTCCGGCGCGCTGGCGTTATATCGCGCGCAGAATCCGGCTTCTGGCGGGAAGATGCATCTTCCTGCCCTCCAGCGGGCGGTGTCCCGGCAAAGGCGGGCGCGGCTGCGCGACTGGCTGAAGAAAATCACGCGCGAATGCAGCGGCTTTTGCCTGCGCAAGAAAGGCGCTTTCGGGTTTTGCGCGGTGCGCCGCGATAAGGAGGAAATCATCGCACCGCTTCTGGAAAGTCCAGACGCCCACATCGACGCGGGACATCTGTGCAAGGACGGCGGCACGGCCACGGTCGCGCGGGTGGAAGTGTCGGGACAAACGTTTGTCATCAAGCGGTACAACATCAAGCATTTCTTCCACGCCCTGAGCCGTTGCTGGCGCAGGAGCCGCGCCTGGCGCGCCTGGCGCGAAGGCAATCGCCTGCTGGCGCTGGGCATTCCCACGGCAAGGCCATTGGCGATCATCGAACGCCGCTGGTGCTGGTTTTCCGGGGTGGCCTATCTGATCATGGAAGACCTGCCGGGCGAGGATATCCTGCATCGCCTGCAAGCGGGAGAAGTGGCGGCGAACGCGGCGGAAATCGACGCCGTCGGCGCGTTGTTTTCCGATCTGCGCCGCGCGCGCTTGAGTCATGGCGACATGAAGGGCAACAATCTCATCTGGCAGGAAAACCGCTGGGCGCTCATCGATCTGGACGCCATGCGCGCGCATCGCCAGCGCCTGACGTTTGAACGCGCGCATCGGCGCGATTGCAGGCGATTCCTGCGCAACTGGCCGCCGGATTCGCCGCTGGCGCATCATTTTTGCAAACTTATCGAAAAATGACAGGCGAACAACTGATCTGCTGGTCTATAATCTCGATTCCAACGGACAAGATGCAGGCGTGTGCGTTTTGTCGTTTATCGCGCATGGAGCACAGATGAGCCTTATCAGGAAAATTACCGGCCTTTTGGGGCATGAGGAAGAGCCGTCCAAAGTCTCGCCAGTGGGAGAGAAACGGGCTGCCCTGTTGGCGCATGTGGTGGAAATGACCGACATGCGGATTGCGGACGAGAACAACTATCAGGAGGTCTTGCTGCCCGCCATCAAGATCGCGCGCGCCTACTACGAGCAAAGCCTGGATATCGTGCCCGGCCCGGTGGCGCTGGACAGCACGCATTTTCTCCTTTCCCGGATTTTCCCGGATGCGCAGGACATCCCGGCCTGCCTGGGACGCAGCCTGGCGGTAAAGAATGAATTGCCGGCCTACGAAGAAAAAGCCGACAGCCCGCGCCTCTACGCCCTCCTGGGCGTGCGTATAAAGCAGACGCCGGAAAACAAGCAGGTATTTACCGATCATACGGTGCGCAGTCTGGCGCTCAGCCCGATCAAGGTGCGCCAGATATTGAAGGAAGCGGCGTTCGACAGCCTCCTGCAAAGTTTCGCCAACGAAAACCTGCACTACGAAAAGAAACTGGAACAGGCGCGTGCGCAATACGAACTGCGCCAGGCGGTAGGCGTGGCGGCGCATCATGCGGAGGACGCCAACGTCATGCAACAGGGCAAGACGCCGCCCCTGGTGCGCGCCTACCTCAACAAGAGCGCCGATCAGGTGCTTTCTGGCTTGCGCGAATGGCTCTATTCGCCGCAGCACCTGATGCGCATCAGCATGAGCGAGGGCTTTCTCGTCCAGGAAGGCGGCAAGGACGAGGAAGAATGGAGACTGCCCCTGATGGTCACCCAGGATAGGCGGCAATGGAACGTCTGCCTGATCAGCTTTCCCATCCACATGGCGCGCAAGGCGCTCAAGGCGGAAGCGCACAATCATCGCTTCATATTGATTTGAAAGCGTCAAAAAGTAAAAACCTACTTTTTGCCGGTTCAGATCAGCAAAAAAGGGCAGGCAAAGCCTGCCCTTTTTTGGGGTAAAAGCGACGAAACCCACTGCCATCTGCACGATCCGGTAGGGGCGCACTGCGTGCGCCCGTTGGCCGTTACGCGGCAGGAATGGTTTGCAGGCGCACGCGGTGCGCCCCTACGAAACCGCGCAGGCCGGACGGGGTTTGCGTTGGGTTTGACGCCACGGTTTGAAAAGACGGTTGAAACAAAGCCGCGTCTGCGCGTGGGCGGGCGCGGCTTTGCGTGGGTGCGGCGCGGCGATTCAGAAGGAATAGCGCAGGCCGATGGAAAGCTGGTGCTGGTGAATGTCATCGGCTTTTTGCCGGGCGGTGGGCACGTTCGTCGAGGGGTTTCCCCTGAGGAACATCTTGTAATTGCCGGAGCTTATTTTGCCCAGATCGGTATACCGGTAGCCCGCGTCCAGCGTCAGTTGCTTGTTGAGTTGCCAACCCACGCCCGCGCCGATGTTCCAGGCGAAATTGGTCTTGGAATGGCGCTCACTGCCTGTATAGAAATCCGTCGGAGTGGTCACCAGCAGCAAATCCGTTTTCAGTTTCAGGAAAGCCACGCCAATGCCCCCGCTGAGATAGGGCGTCACCGGCGAACTGTTCTTGAAATCCCAATAAACATTGGTAAACAGGGTTTGTCCTTTCAGACGCTGCTTGCTGTAGGCGCCGACATCAAGAGTGCTGCCGGGTGGGTTGGTGAAATTGACACGAACCTGCTTTTGTTCCGAATCGGAAGCCTTGCCCAGATGGGCGTATTCCAGTTCGGCGCGGATGGGCAGGTCGGCGAAGGACGCGCCTACCGCCAGCGCGCCGAAGATGTTGCCATCCTTGGCGCTGAAACTGTCGTTTCGCACTGGGTGATCGGCGATGTTAACCGCCCACGCATCGGGATTGCGGACAGTCGCGTCGGCATCCCATTTGGTCTGGGCGTACCCCAGGCGGACGGCGACATAGGGAGAAAGGGAATCCGCGCTGGCGGGAAGCGCCGAAGCGGCGAAGGCGGCGGCGAGCATGCCGCCGAGAAGCTTGCGCATGATGGCTCCTTGGAAAGAGGAAAAAAGGCTTGCGTGGACAAAAACGTCACGGATTCTAACAATACGACAACAAAAATTAAATTGAATTTGTTTGCGTGGGGTGCAATTAAAAGTGGAGGATGCTATGTCGATAATTCATCCCAGACGAAGCGCCACCGCTTGCTATCCCCCCGCAAGCCCTTGCAGGCCGCGACTTTCCCAGAAAAACCCCGGACAACGACCGTGCCGCCCCCCTTGCAGGGTGCAAGCCCTCTCCCGCCCTGTTGGGCACCCTCTCCCCCAAAGGATTGAGGGAGAGGGGACGGCAAGCGGTGGCGCTTCGTTGGTTTCCTCCACTTTTCATTGCACCCTCCTCATTCATTCCCTTTGCATCATCGCGGGTCATCGGCTACCATTGCGTTCCAGTTCTGCACGCAAGAACCAAT
>JAITEO010000131.1 GCA_031281985.1 Zoogloeaceae bacterium
GGGAGACGAAACAAAATGCTCGATACATTCAAGTGGGATCAGCGTTACGAAACCGGCATTCCCATTGTCGACAGCCAGCATCATCGTCTGGTGGACATGCTCAACAACATGGTCGATGAGGTCACCGAGCGCCAGCAGCACATCACGCCGGAGAACATCGTCACCTTGCTGGACGCGCTGGCGGCCTACGCGGTGGAACATTTCGCCGACGAAGAAAAACTGATGCGCGAAAATCGCGACAACATTCCCAACGAGGAATTGTGCGCCGCCTTCTGGCAACACGAGGAACAGCACAAGCGCCAGCACACCGCCTTCGTGGAGCAGGTCGTGCTGACCCGCGCCGAATACCTGGCTTCGCAGCATTCGCAAAGCACCCTGGAACTGCTGGTCAATTTCGTCACCAGTTGGCTTTCCTTCCACATTCTCGGCTCCGACAAGGAAATGGCGCTATTGATCGAGCGCGTCCGGCAAGGCAGAAGCGGCGGACTCGAACACGCGGGCGACGAGGAAGCGCCCACCAGCATCCTGCTCGAAGCGATGGAGCAACTCTATGACCTGATGGCACAGCGCAATATCACGCTGGTGAAGACGCGCGACGAACTCGCCGCCCTGAACGCCAATCTGGAACAACGGGTGCGCGAGCGCACGGCGGAACTGGAGCAGGCGCTCTCGGAAGTCGAGCGCACTCGCGAACGGTTGCTGCAATCCGAAAAGATGTCCGCCATCGGCCAGCTTTCCGCCGGTGTGGCGCATGAAATCAACAATCCCGTCGGTTTTGTCAGTTCCAATCTGGAAAGTCTCCGGCGCTACACCACGCAGCTCATGGAACTCATCGACGCCTACGATAGCCATGCCGCCAAGCTGCCGCCCGCCGATCGCCTGGCGCTGGAGGAAAAGCGGCGCGCGCTGGATTTCGATTTCCTGCGCGGCGACATTGGCGAACTGTTGCGGGAATCCACGGACGGCATCGAACGAGTAAAAAGAATCGTCCGCGACATGAAGGAGTTTTCGCACGTCGATCACGGCAAATGGCAGGAAGCCAACCTCAACAACGTGCTCGAGTCCGCCCTGAACGTCGTCCGGCACGAACTGAAATACGTCGCCGACCTCGAACTCCATCTGACGCCCGATCTGCCCAACATCCGCTGCCTGCCCGCCCAGGTCAGTCAGGTGTTGATGAATCTGCTGGTCAATGCCGCGCAGTCCATCCATACCCCGCCCGGAAAGATCATCCTCGCCACCCGCGCCACGCCCAATGGCGTGGAATGCAGCATCCAGGACAACGGCTGCGGCATGACACCGGAAATCCGGAAACGCATTTTCGATCCATTCTTCACCACCAAACAGGTCGGCCACGGCACCGGACTGGGGCTTTCCCTTTCCTATGAAATCATCAAGCGGCATGGCGGCGACATCCTCGTGGAAAGCCAGCCGGGACAAGGCTCGACCTTCCGTGTGCTCCTGCCGCTGGACCCGGATCGGGCGCAAGACGCGCCCGCATCTTCCGCAACCGGCGCGCCACGATAAGACAGGGAAACGGGCATATGACGGAGACGCCGGATCAGGCGGAAATCGACCGGTTCTGTGACGCCATGTGGCTGGAGGAAGGTCTGGCAAAGGCGACGCTGGAAAGCTACCGCGCGGATCTGTCGCTCCTCGCCCGCTGGCTGAAAACACAAGAGCGCGGCGCGCTGCTGACGGCAGGGGATGCCGATCTGGCGGCCTTTCTCGCCCATGTTTCCACGAGCCGCCGCGCCAGCACGCAATCCCGCTATCTTTCCAGCCTGCGCCGCTTCTATCGCTGGCAATTGCGCCGTGGCGGCCTTGCGCACGACCCGTCCGAGCGTCTGGCGCCGCCCGTGCCCACGGGACGGCTGCCGAAAACACTCACGGAAACCCAGGTCGAGCGCCTGCTCGACGCGCCCGACCCGGAAACCCCCAAGGGCCTGCGCGATCGCGCCATGCTGGAAATTCTCTATGCCGCCGGATTACGCGTATCGGAATTGGTGACGCTGAAACTGCACGCGGTCAGCTTTGATCAAGGCGTGTTGCGCGTCATGGGCAAGGGCAGCAAGGAACGCCTGACGCCCATCGGCGAAGAAGCCATTGCCTGGCTGCGCCGCTACCTGGCAGAAGGCCGTCCCGCCCTCCTGCGTGCGCGCCTTTCCGACGCCCTGTTCGTCACCGCTCGCGCCGCGCCCATGACCCGGCAGATGTTCTGGACGCTGATCAAGACCTACGCCCAGAAAACCGGCATCGCCCCCCACCTGATCTCCCCGCACGTCCTGCGCCACGCCTTCGCCACCCACCTCCTGAACCACGGCGCCGACCTGCGCGTGGTGCAAATGCTCCTGGGACACGCCGACATCACCACAACCCAAATCTACACCCACGTCGCCCGCGAACGCCTGAAAACCCTGCACCAACAACACCATCCCAGGGCATGAAATTTCCAGAGGACAGAGGACGGAAGACAGAACGGCCGCTGGCGCGGCCTTGGGATCAGGAATCAAGGATCAGGAATCAGAAAATCCCGTGCATTCTGATGTCATGGAGCGCTGGCCGCACGCCTGCTCCACCTCGCTTCTCTCTTTGCAGGAGAGAAGCCCGTGAAGCGGACGGGGAGTGGAGAATGGCGCTTCCCACCCATAGAAAAACGGTCCCCACATTTTGGTACCCAAAAATGAAAAACCGTACTCCCAATACATCGCTCCGCTTATGGTGTCTGGAAAAAGAGTTTTGCAAAAGGCTCATGATACGAAATTATGTGCGGCTCAAGACCTTCTGTTTGTGATGCAGGGTGCGATTAATAGTGGAGGA
>JAITEO010000154.1 GCA_031281985.1 Zoogloeaceae bacterium
CGGATGGCGGCGTAGCCGAGCGCCGCGCCCAGGAGCAACGCCCCCAGCGCCATGACGGCAATGGCGGTGAGGATATCCATGCCCCTAGCGATCCAATCCGGCAAAACCCATGAACGCCAGGCTCATCAGCCCCGCCGTGACCATGGCGATGGCCGCGCCCTGGAAGGGCTGCGGCACGTCCGCCGTGTCTACCCGTTCGCGGATGCCGGCGAACAGCACCAGCACCAGCGAAAAGCCAATGGCGTTGCCCGCGCCGAAAACCAGCGATTCCACGAAGCCGTAGCGATGCGTGATGTTGATGAGGGGCACGCCCAGCACCGCGCAATTCGTGGTAATCAGCGGCAGGTAGATGCCCAGCACCTGTTGCAGCAGGGGCGAGGTCTTGGCGATGACCATCTCCGTCAATTGCACGATGGCGGCGATGGTGACGATGAAGGAAAGCGTGCGCAGGTATTCCAGTCCGGCGGGCACGAGCAGGTAGTGATCGATGAGAAAGCTCGCGCCGGTCGCCAGCGTCAGCACGAAGGTAGTGGCCGCGCCCATGCCGTAGGCCGTTTCCAGTTTCTTGGAAACGCCCATGAACGGGCACAGTCCCAGGATTTGCACCAGCACGATGTTATTGACCAGTACCGCGCCGATGAGCAGGAAAAGATAGGAAGTCATGGATAGGCCCGGATGAAGCTCAGGAAGCGGAACGTTTGGCGGCTTGCACGGCGGCGGCGGCTTCGCGGATCAGCTTGGGGCCGCGATAGACGAAACCGGTGAAAAGCTGCACCAGGCTTGCGCCCGCCGCCATTTTCGCGCGCGCGTCCTCGCCCTTCAGGATGCCGCCCACGCCGATGAGGGGGATTTCGTTTTGCAGGGCGTGCGCCAGTTTGCCCAGTACCGTGGTGGAAGGGCGAAACAGCGGCGCGCCGGAAAGCCCGCCCGTCTCGCCGCCGTGCGCGAGTTTTTCCACGCCCGCGCGCGCAACGGTGGTGTTGGTGGCGATGACCGCGTCCACGCGATGCCGCCGCACGGCATCCGCGATGCCGGTGATGTCCGCGTCCTCCACGTCCGGCGCAATCTTCAGCGCCAGCGGCACGTAGCGCCCATGCTGTTCGGCAAGGCGCGCCTGCGCCGCCTTGAGTTGCCCCAGCAGGTCATCGAGCGCCGCTTCCCTTTGCAGTTCGCGCAGGTTCCGGGTGTTCGGGCTGGAAATGTTGAGCGTGACGTAATGGGCGACGGCATACACCCGTTCCAGGCAAAAGAGATAGTCCTCCGCCGCTTTTTCCAGCGGCGTGTCGGCGTTCTTGCCGATGTTTACGCCGAGGATGCCGACGTTCTTGCCGCTTTTGCCAATGAAATCCGAATCCCTGACGTTGGCGACCAGCGCGTCGACGCCCGCGTTGTTGAACCCCATGCGATTGATGACGGCCTGCGCCTTGGGCAGGCGGAAGAGGCGCGGCCTGGGGTTTCCCGGCTGCGGACGCGGCGTCACCGTGCCCGCCTCGATATGTCCGAACCCCAGCGCCGCCAGGGCGTCGATATGCGCGCCATTCTTGTCCAACCCGGCGGCCAGCCCGACCCTGTTGGGAAAATCAAGCCCCATGACCGTCACCGGATCTTCCACCCGCGCCTCCGCCAGCAGCCTGGAGAGGCCACAGGCGTATGTGAAGGAAAGCCCCGCCAGCCCCAGCGTATGGGCCTTCTCGGCATCCAGGAGAAACAGGGCGCGACGCAAAAGCGCATAGATCATGATGGGGCGGGATTGTACACGACGAGAGGCAGGATTGGGCGGCAGCGAAAGTGCGGCCAACGTTACGAATGTGCTGGCCTTGCTGACCGACATGCATCCGACGCTCCTGCGACCGTGCGGATGGGCGATGGTGGGTTTTTCGTTGCCTTTAGGAGGCGTCAAAAAATAAACCCCCATTTTTTGCCGATTTGTCTTGGGTTTGAAACCAGGCAAAGCCTGGCTTCAAACCGTGTAAACCCAACGAAAAACCAGCACAGTCTTGGGGTTTCGTTGCCTTCTTTATATGAGGTACTCGATTTCCGGCGTTTTTGCGGCGGCGGCGTTATCGTGCAGCGCGGTGAAGATTTCGCCTTTGAGGGCGCAGAATTTTGCCGACGAGCGTTCGCGCGGGAGCGGCAGGTCGATGGGGACGCTTGCCGTTACCTGTCCCGGATGCGAATCCATGACGACGATTTTCTGGCTCAGGAAGACGGCTTCTTCCACGTCGTGCGTGACCAGGATCATGCTGACGCCCTCGTGCCGCCAGATGCGCAGCAACTCTTCTTGCAGGCGCATGCGGGTGATGGCGTCGAGCGCGCCGAGCGGTTCGTCGAGCAGCAGGATCGAAGGGTGGCCGACGAGGGCGCGGGCGATCGCGGCGCGCTGCGCCATGCCGCCGCTCAAGGCGGCGGGGTAGGACTTTTCGAATCCGGTGAGGCCAACGAGCGCGATTTGCGCGCGGATGGCGTCTTTCTTGGCGCTGGCGGAAAGCGGCACGTTGTCGAGCGCGATGGCGATGTTGTCCCACAGGGTCAGCCAGGGCAACAGCCGGGGTTCCTGAAAAACGATGCCGCGCTCCAGGCTGGTGCCCTCGATACGCGCCCCGCGCAGGGTGATTTCGCCCGCGTAGTCCTGGTCGAGTCCGGCGATGAGGCGCAGGAGCGTCGTCTTGCCGCAACCGCTCGCGCCGACGATGGTGACGAATTCGCCTTCCGCTACGGAAAGCGTCGCGTCCTGCAAGGCGACGAACTCGCCAAAACGCCGGGTGACGCCGCGCACTTCAAGCATAACTGCCGCCAAATCCGCGCTGCCAGCGCAAAAGCCGCCGCTCTCCCAAGTAGAGCAGGCGGTCGAGGCTATAGCCGATCACCCCGATCAACGCCATGCACACCAGAAGCTGGTCGGTCATCAGGAGATTCTGGGCGCGAAAGATCAGAAAACCCAAGCCTTCCAGTCCGCTGATGCCTTCGGCGATCACCACCAGCGCCCAGGCAAGCCCCGCGGAATAGCGCA
>JAITEO010000213.1 GCA_031281985.1 Zoogloeaceae bacterium
CGATCATGAGTCCTGACGCAGTCCAGATTGTCGGCACGCTGATTTTTGCGGTTGCCATCCTGCATACCTTTTCCACGGGTATCTTTGAAAAGCTGGCTGTCCGGAATCCCGCCAATGCGGGGGCGTGGCGGTTATTGACCGAGGTGGAGACGGTCTTTGGCGTTTGGGCGGTGGTGCTCGTGCTCTTCATCGCCTTGCACAGCGGCAGCGAAAAGGCGGCGCACTATCTCCAGGGGCTGGAATACAAGGAGCCGATGTTCGTCTTCGTCATCATGGTGATGGCCGCCTCCCGCCCGATTACCCAGTTTTCCGCGCAGATCGTGCGCGTGGTTTCCGCCCTGCTGCCCATCTCGAAGCCGGTCGCGGTCTATTTCACCATCCTGTTCGTGACGCCGCTCCTCAGTTCCTTCATCACCGAACCCGCCGCCATGACCCTGGCCGCCCTGATGTTGAAGGAGCAGTATTACCGCAAGAACATCTCCTCCCGCCTGATGTACGTCACCATCGGCTGCCTGTTCGTGAATGTTTCCATCGGCGGCACCCTCACCCATTTCGCCGCGCCGCCAGTGCTCATGGTCGCCAACAAATGGGGCTGGGATGTCAATCCCCTGTTCATGCTGACCCATTTCGGCTGGCGCAGCGCGATCGCGGTATGTTTCAACGCGGTGGTCGTCACCTTGCTCTTCCACAAGGAACTGGGGCGCGTCGTCCTGACGCCCGCCAGGGAAGCCGACCGGGTTCCGCTGGGGATGATGCTCATCCATCTCTTCTTGCTGTTCGTCATCGTCTCTTTTGCCCATGAGCCGCCGGTCTTCGTCGGCGCTTTCCTGCTCTTCCTGTTCGTGGCGAACGCCTATCCGCAACACCAGGATCGCCTGATCCTGCGCGAAGGATTGATGGTGGCCTGCTTTCTCGCCGGACTGGTCACGCTGGGCGGCCAGCAGGGCTGGTGGCTGACGAAACTGTTCGCCCAAATGAACGCCACCAGCATCTACTACGGCGCGACCGCATTGACCGCCGTGACCGACAACGCCGCCCTCACCTTCCTGGGAACGCAGGTGCCCAACCTGACCGACGAATTCAAATACGCGCTGGTATCCGGCGCGGTCACGGGCGGCGGGCTGACGGTCATCGCCAACGCGCCGAATCCGGCGGGCATGTCGATCCTCAAGGGCTGCTTTCCGGGCGGATCGGTCCGTCCGTTGTGGCTCTTCCTTTCCGCCGCGCTGCCGACCGTGGTGGCGATTCTCGCCTTTCGCCTCCTGTGAGCGATTGCCCGTCGGTCGGTTTCGTCTCGCTGGGCTGCCCCAAGGCGGCGAGCGACGCGGAGCTTATCCTCACCCGCCTGCGCGCGGAAGGCTACCGGGTGTCCCCTTCCTACGCCGCCGCCGATCTGGTGATCGTCAATACCTGCGGCTTCATCGACGCGGCGGTGACGGAATCGCTGGAAGCCATCGGCGAGGCGCTGGCGGAAAATGGCAAGGTCATCGTCACCGGCTGCCTGGGCGCGCGGGAAAACCTGATATGGGCGGCGCACCCCAAAGTGCTGGCGGTGACCGGCCCGCACGCGAGCGAAGAAGTCATGACCGCCGTGCATCGCTATCTGCCGCCGCCGCACGCTCTCTTCGCGCACCTCGTGCCGCCGCAGGGCGTGCGGTTGACGCCGGATCACTTCGCCTACCTGAAAATTTCCGAAGGCTGCAACCACCGCTGTTCGTTCTGCATCATCCCCGCCCTGCGCGGCCCGCTGGTTTCGCGTCCGGTGGGCGAAGTGCTGACGGAAGCCGAACGCCTGGTGGAAGCGGGCGTGAAGGAGTTGCTCCTCATCTCGCAGGATACCAGCGCCTACGGCGTGGACGCCAAATACCGCACCGGCTTTTGGGGCGGGCGTCCGGTCAAGACCCGGCTGAAGGAACTGTGCGGGGCGCTTTCCGGTCTTGGCGTCTGGGTGCGGCTGCACTACGTCTATCCCTATCCGGCGGTCGATGATCTGATCCCGCTGATGGCGGAAGAAAAAATCCTGCCCTATCTGGACGTGCCCTTCCAGCACGCCAATCTGCGCATCCTCGCCGCGATGAAGCGTCCAGCGGCGGCGGAAAACATGCTGAAACGCATCGAAACCTGGCGCAGGGACTGCCCGGAGATTACCCTGCGCTCCACCTTCATCACCGGCTTTCCCGGAGAAACGGAGGCCGAATTCCAGGAACTGCTGGACTTTCTGGAAGCCGCGCAACTGGATCGCGTGGGCGCGTTCGCCTACTCGCCCGTGGCAGGCGCGCCCGCCAACGATCTGCCGGGACTGCCGCCGGAAGAAGAACGCGAGGATCGCCGCCGCCGTCTGATGGAAGCGCAAGCCGAAATCAGCGCGCAAAAACTCGCGCAAAAGATCGGCACGCAGATGACGGTATTGGTCGATGCCGTCGATGAAGAAGGCATCCTGGCGCGCGGCAAGGGCGACGCGCCGGAAGTCGATGGCCTGGTGTGCATCGACGATTGCTGCGCCGCCAAACCCGGCGACTTCCTGCGCGTAAACATCATCGACGCCGACACGCACGATTTATACGCGCAAGTCGCCGAAGACGGCGAGCAGCAGAGCGCGGCATGAAAGAGGACAAGACTTCTCTCCTGGAAAGGCTCGCCGCCATCGTCGGCGACCGGCATCTCCTCACCGATCCGGCCGACTTCGCGCCCGCGCTTACCGATTGGCGCGGACGCTATACGGGCAAGGCGCTGGCGCTGGTCGAACCCGGCAGCGTGGAGGAGGCGCAGGCGGTCGTCCGCGCCTGTCTTGCCGCCGGTTGTCCGCTGCAATTGCAGGGCGGCAATACCGGACTGGTCGGCGGCGCGACGCCGGATGCGAGCGGCAGGGCGCTCCTCGTGCGCATGTCGCGTCTATCTCGCATCCTCGATGTGGATGCCGCGAACAACACGCTGACGGTGGAAGCGGGCTGCACGCTCGCCCAGGTACAAGCCGCCGCCCGCGCGCAGAACCGCCTTTTCCCCTTGTCGCTGGCATCCGAAGGCAGTTGCCAGATTGGCGGCAACCTCGCCACCAACGCGGGCGGCGTGCAGGTATTGCGCTACGGCGCAATGCGCGATCTGACCCTGGGCGTGGAAGCCGTGCTGCCCAACGGCGAACGCTACGCGGGACTGACGGGCTTGCGAAAGAACAATGTCGGCTATGACCTCCGCCACCTCCTGATCGGCGCGGAAGGCACGTTGGGACTGATTACCGCCGCCACGCTGAAACTTTTTCCCTTGCCAGAAGTGCAGGTGACGCTTTTGTTGGGCGTAGCCTCGCCCGCCGCCGCGGTGGAACTCCTCAACCGCACGCAGGCCGCATTTGACGCGCAACTCACCGCCTTTGAACTCATCTGTCCCGTAGCGCGCGCACTGCTGCGGCATCACTTCGCGCACCTTTCCCTACCGGCGCTCGAAGCGCCCTGGCAGGTGCTCTGCGAGTTTTCCGGCAGCCGCGACGATCCGTTGCCGGAAAAAGCGCAGAATTTCCTTGCCGCCGCGCTTGCCGGGAATCTGGCGCAAGACGCGCTGCTGGCGCAGAACGAAACGCAGCGCAAGGCGTTCTGGCGCATGCGGGAAAACATTTCCGAAGCGCAGAAAAAGGAAGGCGTCAGCATCAAGCACGACATTGCGCTCCCCATTTCCCGCATCGACGAATTCTTGACCCGCATCGCCCCGCCGCTTGCCGCCGCCTTCCCCGGCATACGCCATACCGCCTTCGGGCATCTGGGCGACGGCAACCTGCACTTCAACCTCTCCATGCCGGAGGCAGACGCCAATGCCCGGCTGCTGGCGCGAGAAGCCGAGGCCAACCGCATCGTCTACGATCGGGTGCACGCGCTGGGCGGCAGCATCTCCGCCGAACACGGCATCGGTCGCCTCAAGCGCGACCTGCTCGCCCGCTATCAATCCCCAACCCGCCTTGCCGCCCTGCGCGCCATCAAACAGGCGCTCGACCCGGGGGGGCTGATGAATCCGGGCGTAATGTTGTAGGTTCGGCAAAAAGTGAAAACCTACTTTTTGCCGGGTTGGTCAGCAAAATAGGGCAGGCACAGCCTGCCCTTTTTTGGGTAAAGGCGAGGCAACCCACTACCCATCTGCACGATCCCGTAGGGGCGCACTGCGTGCGCCCGTTGGCCGTCATGCGGCGGAATGGTTGCGGGCGCGCGCAGCGCGCCCCTACGAGAACCGTTCAGGCCGCGCTGGTTTTTCCTTGGTTTTAACGGGTTGAAGGCGAAGCTTCGCTTTGCCTTCAACCCCTGACGAACCCGGCAAAAAGTAGCCTTTTACTTTTTGACGCACCGAATCAAGTAATCGAAGGCGGAGAGGCTGGCCTTGGCGCCTTCGCCCATGGCGATGATGATCTGCTTGTAG
>JAITEO010000251.1 GCA_031281985.1 Zoogloeaceae bacterium
GTACATGGGACAGCGTGTCCGGCTACGTCAATGAAAAGGGCGAGGAGGTCGTTCCTCCGGGACGTTTCGACGCCGTGGGCGATTTTTCCGCCAATGGCCTGGCGGCGTTCGCCATCAAATCCGGTCAGCGCGCCGAGGTACGCGACTTCGCTCCGGACGATCCTTTTCCTTCGCTGGAAGAGCGTCTTGTCCGTGGAGCGCGCGACGCGCTGCGCAAACTTGATTCGGGATGGGTTTTCAAAGCCGGTTACCTCAATGAGAAGGGCGAGGAAGTCATCCCGCCGTGTTTCGACGGGGTGGGACATTTCACCGCCAACGGCTTGGCGCGTGTCGGCATCCGGGACGAATACGGCATTATCCGATACAGTTACATCAACGCGCGCGGCGAGGAAGCCTTCGCGCGTTTTCGTGACGCAAAGAACGCCGCCGCCGATGGCTCGGCGCGGGTCGAGACGGATGGCGGACGCATCTGCATGGCGTCGAATCCGGAGTAAGGAGGCGTTAAAAGCGCGCGGTTTTGTGCGACTTCACCAGACCAGCCTTCGGCCTTGCCCTCCCCTGAAGGACGGAGGGTCATCCTGTTCATCCTGTCAAAATTGTTTTTCCTCCCCGACAAGGGGGAACAGAAGAGATTCGACAGGATGAACAGGATGGTTGTCTTCCCCCCTGCTGGAGCCGAAGGCGGAAGGACAGCCGTAGGCTGGTCTGGCGGAAGCCAGATGCGGCGAAGCCGCACACAATGGGGGTTTGCGGCAGTTCAGCTTGCATCGGGCATTGGGATACTGCTTCACTGCCGTAAACCCCTCCCCTGCCCTCCCCTTGTCAGGGGAGGGTTTGCACCCTGCAAAGGGTGGCCGAAGGCCGGGAGGGGCGTCGTTCCATGCGGCGCATAGTGCCCTTGCAGGCTGCAACTTTCCCAGGAAAACCCCGGACAACGTGCCGTGCCGCCCCCTCTCCCGCCCTATCGGGCACCCTCTCCCCCAAAGGATTGGGGGAGAGGGGACGGCAAGCGGCGGCGCTTCGTCTGAAAAGATTTTTCCTCCACTTTCAATTGCACCCTCTACTTCCCACCCTCTACTTCCAATTGCGCCCCGCCGTTCCAGGAATGCATTATCCTTCCTTCTTTTCTCCCGTTCTCCAATGACTCATTCTGTCCGTCTCTCCCCTGCCCTTTTGACCCACGGCGTTGCCATTCTGAAGCAACTGCTTGCCTTTGACGAAGCCGCCGACAAGACTCTTTCCCGTTATTTTCGCGCCCATCCCAAGCTCGGTCACGCGGATCGGGGCGTGTTGGCGGAAGCCTGTTTTGTTTTTCTGCGCCGCTATCGCAGCCTGGGCGTCAAGCTCGCTGCCGCTTTTCCCGCCGCATCCGCCTCCTCTCCCCGCCATCTGTTCCTTGCCGCGCTCCTCCAGGAAGGCCGCGCCCTGCCGGAGATCGAAGCCCTGCTCGATCCGGGCGAGGCGCGGGGGTTTGCCGCATTCCAGGACTTCGACGATGCCGCGCTCACGCCCGCCGAGCGCGCCGATCTGCCGGATTGGCTGTATGCGCGACTTAGTGAGGCGCATGGCGAGGCCGCGACCCAACGGCTCGCGCATGCCATGAACCAGCCCGCGCCGCTGGATCTGCGGGTAAATACCCTGAAGGGCGAGCGCGACGCGGTGCTGGCGGAGCTTGCCCATGCGCGCATCGCGGCAGAGGCCGGCGCGTATTCGCCGTTTGCCATCCGCCTTGCCGGAAAACCCGCGCTCGCCCGTCTGCCGCTGTTTACACAGGGCGTCCTCGAAGTCCAGGACGAAGGTAGCCAATTGCTCGGCCTGCTGCTGGCCCCCAAACGCGGCGAAGCCGTTGCCGACTTCTGCGCCGGTGCGGGCGGCAAGACCCTGCTGCTGGGCGCGTTGATGGCCAACAGCGGCAGGCTCTACGCCTTTGACATTTCCGAGAAACGCCTCGCCCGCCTGAAACCTCGGCTGGCGCGCTCCGGTCTTTCCAACATTCATCCCATACGCATCGAATCCGAACGCGACCCGCGTTTGAAGCGGCTGGCGGGGAAAATGGACAAGGTGCTGGTCGACGCGCCCTGTTCCGGCCTGGGCACCCTGCGCCGCAATCCGGAACTGAAGTGGCGGCAGACGCCGGAGGGCATTCGGGAACTGGCGCAGAAACAGTCCGCCATCCTCGATGCCGCCGCCCGTCTCGTGCGTCCTGGCGGGCATCTGCTCTACGCCACGTGCAGTCTGCTTATCGAGGAAAACGACCAGGTTGTCGACGCCTTTCTCGCCGCTCATCCGGAGTTCGTCCCGCTTTCCGCCAACGCCGCGCTTGCCCGTTTCAACCTGCCGGAAATCGGCGAGCGCCTGCAACTTCTTCCCCAGCGGCACGGCACGGACGCCTTTTATGCAGCCCTGCTCGCGAAAAAGAACACATGAACCGGCATTCTCACTATAATCCGTAGCCGCCAAGCGTATCCGCCCTGGCTCTGAACCTACAAGTACAAGAGGGAGCGTCTTGCCTTCCGGTTTCTACATCATCATGGCCGCGCAGTTCTTTTCCGCGCTGGCCGACAACGCGTTGCTGATCGTCGCCATTGCCGCGTTGCGTGATTTGCAAGCGCCCGAAGAATACGTGCCGGTGCTGAAAATCTCCTTTGCGGTGTCCTACGTCGTGCTGGCCGCCTTCGTCGGCGCGTTTGCCGACTCCATGCCCAAGTGGCGCGTCATGTTCATCAGCAACAGCATCAAGATCCTGGGCTGCCTGATGATGCTCCTGGGCGTCTATCCGCTCGTCGCCTACGCGGTGGTGGGACTGGGCGCGGCGGCCTATTCGCCCGCCAAGTATGGCATTCTCACGGAATACCTGCCGCATCGCCTGCTGGTGCTTGCCAATGGCTGGATCGAGGGATTGACCGTGGCCGCCATCATTTTCGGCGTGGCGCTGGGCGGCGCGTTGTTTACCGAGAACGCGACCAGCGCCCTGCTGTCCGTGCCCCTTTTGTTCCTGGATACGCACATCGAAAAGGTGATCGCCCTCATCGGCCTAATTTACATCGTGGCGGCCGTCATCAACCTCTATGTGCCGGATACTGGCGTCGATCACAAACCGCTGAAAAGGAATCCGCTGTATCTGGTGCACGAATTCGGTCACTGCATCGCGCTCCTCTGGCGCGACAAACTGGGACAGATTTCGCTGGCCGTCACCACGCTTTTCTGGGGCGCGGCGGCGGCGCTGCAACTCATCGTCATCAAGTGGGCGGAAGACAAATTGGGGCTGGCCTATTCTTCCGCCGCCATGCTGCAAGGCACTGTGGCAGTCGGCGTCGCCGTCGGCGCGACCCTGGCCGCCCGCTTCGTCACCCTGAAGAAATCGGTGCGCGTCATCCCGCTGGGCATTGCCATGGGATTCGTCGTGCTCGTCATGAATTTCGTTCCCAACCGCGAACTCGCCATTCCGGTATTGATCCTCATCGGCGCGCTTTCCGGCTTTTTCGTCGTGCCGATGAACGCGCTGCTGCAACACCGGGGACACATCCTCATGGGCGCGGGACATTCCATCGCCGTGCAGAACTTCAACGAAAACACCTCCGTCCTGCTCATGGCGGGCGTGTATTTCCTGATGCTCCGGGCCGAGATGCCCATATACGCGATCGTCACCCTGTTCGGCCTGTTCGTCAGCGGCATCATGTGCCTCATCCGCCTGCGCCACCTGGAAAACCAGCGCCAGTACGACAGCGTGGCGCACCTGGACGATGGTATTTAGGGCGTCAAAAAGTAAAAGGCTACTTATTGGAAGCGTCAAAAAGTAAAAATCTACTTTTTGCCGGTTCAGTCAGCAAAAAAGGGCAAGCGGAGCTTGCCCTTTTTTGGGTAATGGCAACGAGAACCCACTACCGCTCATCCGTCCGGTTGTAGGGGCGCGCTGCGCGCGCCCGCGAAGCGTTCCCGCCACGGGACGGCAGGCGGGCGCATGCAAT
>JAITEO010000302.1 GCA_031281985.1 Zoogloeaceae bacterium
TCCATCGCTGGCAAGGTGCCCTTGAAACCGCGCGAGATTCCGCAGTCCGTCTCCGTCATTACCAAGGAGCGCATCGAGGATCAGGGCATCGTGACCGTAAGCGATGCCTTGAAGCTGATTCCGGGCGTCACCGTCATTCCCAACGACAGCATGTACGCGGGAGGAGACCAATATTGGTCGCGTGGTTATAGCCTGGGCGTGGCCTACGACGGAACACCCTCCCAAATGCCGTTCAACGGAAGTCCGCAACTGGATCTGGCGATCTATGAGCGGGTCGAGTCCCTGCGCGGTCCTGCGGGCCTGTTCCTGGGCGCGGGCAGCAATAACAACGTGGGCGGCGTGATCAACTTGGTGCGCAAACGAGGCCAAAAGGAATTCGCCGCCTCCGGCAGTCTTTCCGCCGGAACCTGGGATAATTACGGCGTGGTGGCGGACGTAGGCGGCCCGCTCAACGCCAGCGGCTCGCTGCGAGGACGCCTGGTCGCTGCTCATGGCGACCGGGAATATTTCTATGACAACGCGAAAGGCCGCAAGACCCTGGGCTATTTCAATCTGGATTGGGACATCACCTCCGCCACCACCTTATCGCTGGCGATATCCTCCCAGAAGAACAACGGCAAGGGCAACTATTCCGGCATTCCCGCCGCGACCGGCGCTGGCAAACTGCTCGATATTTCCCGCAGCACCAATTTCAATCCAGAATGGAACACCTATGAATGGGATACCAAGGAATATCTGGCGGAGTTGAGCCATCGCTTTGAAAACGGCTGGAGCGCCAACCTGAAATACAACCATCGCAAACAAGACCAGTTCTACAAGCTTGCCAGTGTCAGTTTCGCCAGTGGCCTCGGGCCTACTACCGGCAACGTCAGCTACACGGGCATGGAGCGCGCTATCGAGATGACTTCCGACGCCTATGACATCTACCTTACCGGACCCTTCCGCCTGTTCGGCCAGGAACACCGGGCCGTGCTGGGCTACAACTGGGCGAAATACCATACCTGGACCACGGGATGTACCGCCCCCGCTTGCGGCGCCACCCGGCCCAGCCTTCCCTTGGGCACCATCCCTCCCGAGTTCCAGGTGACCCAGTACACCATCGGTAACGAAGCGGAAAACTGGCAGTCGGGTTACTATGGGCAACTGCGTCTTCGCCTTGCCGACCCCTTGACCTTCATCGTAGGCGCGCGCGTCAGCGATTACCGCTACCGCACGCGCAACCAGCCTCCCAGCACGGCCACCTACAACTACGCCTGGAACTATAACCGCAATTACGAGACCGACGACGAGGTAACGCCCTATGGCGGCCTGATATTCGATGTGAACAAGCAGGTTTCCCTGTACGCCAGCTACAGCGACATCTTCATACCCCAATCGGAGACGCAAGAGGGCGGCGCTCCAATTGGGCCGCGCACGGGCAAGCAACACGAAATCGGCAGCAAGGCGGAATTTTTCGACGGCAAGCTGATTGGCTCGATCGCGATCTTCAAATTGCGGGATCAAAACCGGGCCTATCTGGTTCCCGGCTCGTCTCCGGCTTTTTACGTCCCACTGGGCGAGGTCGAGAGCAAGGGCTGGGAAATCGAGGTTGCTGGCAGTCCCGCGCCTGGCTGGAACGTTCAGGCTGGCTATACCCGCTTGCAGACGAAATACCTGAAAGACCGCCAACTGGCGGGCTACAGTTTTTCCCCCAAGGAACCCAAGCACCTCATCAAATTATGGGGCAGCTACCGCTTTAGCGGCGAAACGCTGGGCGGTCTTGCCGCTGGCCTGGGCGCCACCTATGTCGGCGAAACCAGGGCTTCCGGCAATACCCCGGCACAGGTCGCCGCAGCGAATGTGCGCAAGCAGTCTCCCTACACGGTCGTAGACGCGTTCCTCTCCTACCGCATCAACAAACACCTGTCCTTGGCGTTCAACGCCAACAACCTGTTCGACAAGACCTACTATGCCCAGTTGGGCAGCATCGGCGGCTCGAACTTCTACGGAGAGCCGCGCAATTACAAGCTGACCCTGCATGTCCAGTACTGATGCCATGGAGATCGAAAGGGAGAATCTGCCGTCCTCCCTTTCCGGAACCTCCGCCTCTTCTGGCCGGTCATGGCGTGAACGCGCCCGTGCCGCCTGCGGTCTGCTCGTACCCTATTGGGTTTCGGAAGACCGCTGGCGCGCGCGCGGCCTGCTGGCGCTGATCATCGGACTCGACTGGGTGCGCACTTACGGCGGCGTGCGCCTTTCCTACTGGCAGCGTGATTACTGGGACGCGCTGGCGGCCTACGATAGCGGCGCTTTCTGGGGATTGCTGTGGGTTTTTTTGGTCATCGTCTCTTTCTGGGCGATCGTCAATGCCATGCGAATGTGGTTTTTCCAGGCGCTGGAAATGCGCTGGCGCGCCTGGATGACCGATGTTTTCCTCCTGCGCTGGCTGGGAGAAAACACCTATTACCGCATCGCCCGCGCCGGCAGCATCGACAACCCGGACCAGCGCATCGGCGAGGATTTGCAGATGCTGGCAACCAGGAGCATGAATCTGTCGCTGGGTCTGCTCAACACCATCGTCAACCTGGTTACCTACTCGATAATCGTCTGGAATCTCTCCGACAGTCTCGCCCTGAGCCTAGGCGGCCTGCGTATCGAAATTCCCGGCTACATGCTGTGGATCGCCATCGCCTACGCCTTGCTCGGCTCATGGCTGATGGAAAAAATCGGTCATCCGTTGGTTCAGATCGACTATCAGCAGCAACGCTGCGAGGCGCACTTCCGTTTTCTGATGATGCGCGTGCGTGAAAATGCCGAGCAGATCGCTTTCTATTCCGGGGAGCGCGCGGAAATCGCGCGGCTGCGCGGCGCGTTCATGGCGATCCGCGACAATTGGCGACGCGTCATGGATTACACGCGGCGCATCGCCCTGTTTCACGAAGGCTATGGCGAGATATCCAATTTCGTGCCGCTCCTGATCATCGGCCCGCGCTATTTTGCGCGTGAAATCACCCTGGGCGCCGTGCAGCAATTGTCCCAATCCTTTGGCCGGGTGCGCGGCTCGCTGTCCTGGTTCATCGCCACCTACAAGGCGGTGGCGATGCTGCGCGCCGTATTCCGACGCCTGCTCGAATTCGAGGCGGCAATGAAGACATCGGAATCCGGCGGCATCGCCGTTACGCTCAATGCCCAGGCAAATCGCCTCGACATCCACGCGCTCGATCTGTGCCTGCCCAGCGGCAACGCGTTGATATACATCAACGAACTGAGCATTCACGCTGGCGAACGCTGGCTGGTACGCGGGCATTCCGGCATAGGCAAGAGCACCCTTTTACGCGCCCTGGCCGGAATCTGGCCGCACGGCAAGGGGGAAATCGCCCTTCCGGACGGAAAAAAGATGTTCCTTTCCCAGAAAAGCTATCTGCCCATCGACTCCTTGCGCGCCTGTCTGTGCTATCCCAGCGACGAACAATGGTTCGGCGTAGGCGAATGCCTCGAAGTCTTGCGCGCGGTACGGCTGGAAGACTTGACCGAGCGCCTGGAGGAGCATGACGACTGGGAAAAACGCCTGTCGCCCGGCGAACAGCAGCGGCTCGCCTTCGCCCGTGTCCTCCTGCACAAGCCGGACTGGATATTTCTCGATGAATCCACCGCTTCGCTCGACCCGGCCAACGAGGCCGCGATGTACGGCCTGCTCAGGGAACGGTTGCCCAATGCCACGATCATCAGCGTCGCGCACCGCGAGAGCGTTGCCGCCTTCCACGACAAAGTACTGGAATTGAACACAAGCAGTGTAAAGGAGGTCTCCCCATGAACGAATACCATCCAGACAAACGCTCCCGGCGCATGCCGATCGGGGATTTGGCGAAAAAAACCGGCGTGTCGCCGGAAACCCTGCGTTATTACGAGCACGAGGGTCTGCTGTCGCGCCCGCCGAGGAACGCCTCTGGCTATCGCGAGTATGACGAGGACGCCGTCGGACAGGTGCGTTTCATCCTGCGCGCAAAAAACCTGGGGTTTAGCCTGGAGGAAATCGTCGACTTGCTGAAATTTTCGACGAACGCCGAATGCGCCACGGCGCGCGTCAACCAGCAATTGACCGAGATCGAAGAACAGATTGCCCGCCTGGAAAATATCCGCGCGCGGCTTGCCAGCCTGGTAGCGGTCTGCCCGCATGGATGCGCTCCGGTGGAATGCTGCCCGATCCTTTCCGCGATGCAGACGGAAAAGGGCGAAACCGATTCCCCGCCCTCCCCCGAAGTCTCCCCCCACGACGCTCCGGATTCTTGCCGGAACACCGTGAAAACCGGCCTGTTTTCGACAGGCTCCCTGAAACTCGATTGAAAGGAAATGCAATGACAACGACGACCATCCAGATAGACGGCATGAAATGCAAATGCTGCTCCTCCGGAGTCGGCAAACGCCTCACGGAACTGCCAGGGGTAAAAAAAGCCGATGTCGACCTGGCTTCCGGCCAGGCGAGGGTGGAATTCGACGCCAGCCAGACCAGCCATGAAGCGCTGCTCGCGGTGATTCGCGGCGCGAAATTCAAGGCGCGCGTTCTGAAATCGACGCTTGCCGCGTGAGGACAGATGTTTGTCGAATGAGGAGCCGTTAACGAGTGCGATCCAAAGTGGAGGAAAACCCGTCCAGACGAAGCGCCGCCGCTTGCCTTCCCCTCGCCCCCTTGGGGGGAGAGGGGAAGGCCGGGAGAGGGTGTTGTTTCGAGCAGCGCATAGCGCTGCTAACTTTCTCGAAAACCCTGACAACGCGCCTCGCTTCCCCCTTCCCGCCCTGCCGGACACCCTCTCCCCAAAAGGATTTGGGGGAGAGGGGACGGCAAGCGGTAGCGCTTCGTTTGTTTCCATCACTTTACTTTGTTCAAACCCAAATCAACCCGGCAAGAAGCAGAGGCTTGCTTTTTGCCGAACACTAAATTGGAGCTTGCATGTCTTCTACTCCCTGCTGCCCTTGTTGTGCCCCGGACAACGCCGCCGACCCGGTCGCAACGGCGCCCGAAAAATGGTGGCCGCTCGTCCTGGCCGTTCTGTTGGCGATCACCGCCGAATTCATCGGAGAATCGACGCTGCCCCATGCCGAGTGGATTTCTCCGCTCCTGGCGCTGATGGGCATCGCCTGTTCCGGCGTGGAAGTTTACGCGCGCGGCTGGCGCGCCATTCTTGCCGGACGGCTCGACATCAACACCTTGATGGCGGTGGCCGTCACCGGCGCTTTTCTGCTGCGACAATGGCCGGAAGCGGCGATGGTCATGGCGCTCTTCACGCTCGCCGAGCGTCTGGAAAGCATGGCGGTTGCCCGGACGCACAATGCCATCGGCAAACTCCTGGAAATGGCGCCGGATACCGTCAGCGTGGCGCGGGGCGGCAAATGGCAGACCTTCGCGGCCAAGGACGTCATGCC
>JAITEO010000360.1 GCA_031281985.1 Zoogloeaceae bacterium
GTGCTCACACCCTCGCTTTTGATGGGTTTGACGGTGAACGTATGGATTTTGCGTTTACACTTTGCTTGGCAAGATTTTCCTCCACGTTGGATCGCACCCGAGCAAAAAGGACAAGTGGCGGTTCAGTCGTCTTTTTGTGGGGGGGCGAAGCGATAGAAGAGGTTGGGTTCGGAGACGATGTAGAGGGCGCCTTCCGTGTCGGTGGTGACGCCTTCGGCCTGCGGGATCGAGCGTTTCAGGCCGTGCCAGCCGCGCCAGAGCGGCATCATGCTGACGATTTCCCCGGATTTTGCGTATTCGACCAGGAAGCGGGATTCGTCGCTCAGGACGAGCAGGTGTCCTGTCCGATCGTGCAGGCTCAGGGAGGAGAGATCGAGCAGGAAGCGTCCCGGCTCGACCTTGGGACGCCATTCATGGATTTGCAGGTTCAGGGGTTTGTCGTCGCGGGCATCGTGCCGGAGTCCGGTGATGAGGAAGACGCGCGGCGGCGCTTTTTCCTTGGCCACGAAAAGCATGTCCCGTCCACTGCTCCAGGTAACGCCCTCGAAACCCAGATTGCCGTTCAGCAAGACGCCCAATCCCATCTGCGGCGCGTTGGCAACATCGATGCTCGTCGTTTCCGGGCGAATCGAAATCCAGTGGATGCGCTGGTGCCGCTCGTCGATCAGGAAGAACTCGTCGTCCTGCACATGGGTCAGCCCCTCCAAGTCTTCCACGCCCTGCACCGGAATGCGCCGCAGGACGCGCCCTTCGGTCGAGAGTTCCAGGATTTCCGCCGGATGGTTGATGGCAAGATACAGGGTATTCGTCCGGGCGTCATGGGTAAGTCCCGAAGCGTTGCGCGTCACGCCCTCGATGGGCTTCGCTTCGATGCTCACCCGGTAGGCGGGCAGCCAAAGACCCTCGCGCGCCGAAAAAAAGGTGCCGCTCCAATGCCAGAGCAAGGCGGGCAGTTTCACCTGCCAGGCCAGCGCAAACGCGACAAGGGCGACAAACGCGAAGACGAGCATCCAGACTTTTTTCTGCCGCTTCTTCCCCTCAAAAGCAGACTGTCCTGCACGCGCGTTCCCCATTGCTTTTCCTCCTTCGCTGGCAAGAATACCAGAGGAGCGCGTGCGTCAAGAAGCGCCCCGCGTTTTTTGCCGCCCCCTTATCCGCGCGCGGGCGGGTTTTTTCGCCGGGGTTTGGCTTTGAAGTGCAGGCAGGGCGCGCCGCTGGCTTCGAGGACGGCCAATGCGGGAAGGCGGGCGCTCTTGAAATTCATGGCGCGGCAGGCATGAGGTTGGCGGGCGTCATGGGTGATTGCGTAGTATGCGCAGTCGCGGCAGCGAGGTGTTCCGGGCAAGGGCATGGCGCGAAGCGGGCGCGGCAAAGCCTATTTGCGGGAAAATTTTTCGCTCAACAGCGCCAGCTTTTCCGCCAGACTCAAGGGCAAGGGCGCGTCGTCCTCCAGCGTTTGTCGCGGCGGCTCCGCTTTTCGGCGCGGTGACGCGGCGGCGGCCTTTGGGGGGCGCGGCGCGGCGGAATTGGGGGAAGACGAAGAAGGCGAGGATGCGGGAGTACGCGCTCTTTCCCGCCGCCTTTGGCGCGCGGGCGGTGCGGGTGATGCGGGGGGCGTGGATGGCAGGGGCGCGGTGGCGGGCGAAGCGGGTAAAGTGGGCGCAACGGGCGCAGTGGGCGGTGTTGCGTTTGCGGCGGTCTTTTTTGCCGCTTGTTTTTTCAGGCGTTCCTGCAGGCGTTCGGCGGCGTACTGGCGTTGGCCGTCGGTGATTTCGCCCGCGGGGGAACCCTGCAAATCGAGGCGTTGCTCGGCTTTTGCCATGTTGCGCAGATAGCGGTTGCTGTGCGTATGGATGGCAAGGGCAATGCGCAGGCTTTTTCCCGGCAGGTCCGGGAATTCGGCGCGCACGGCCTTGTCGATGCCGATCGCCAGCGGCTCGCCCGCGCGGAAAACGGGAAAGCGCGCATAGAGCGTCTTCAGAATCTCCCGCGGATCGGGGGCGGGCGGCGGCGCGGCGGAAACGGGTTCGGCGGACGGCGGATCGGCGAACAATGGTTCAGCGGACGATGGTTCGGCGGCGGGCAGGGGCGGCATGTTCATCAAGAGGCTTTTTTCCGGTAAGAAGAACAATCAGGCGAGCTTGCCGTGGCAGTGTTTGTACTTCTTGCCGCTGCCGCAGGGGCAAGGATCATTGCGGCCAATCTTGGGTTCGGCGTGAATGGGCTGCGTTTTCCGGACGACCGTATCCTCCTTTTCCGCCTCATCATAACCGGCGTGGCGGTACTGGACGTTTTCCACCTCGTCGGGCTTGCTTTCTTCCACGTCGGCCTGCGAGCGAATCTGCACCGTGACCAGCACGCGCGTGACTTCGCGGCGCACGATGTCCAAGAGGTTCTCGAACAGCTCGAAGGCTTCGCGCTTGTATTCCTGTTTGGGATTCTTCTGGGCGTAGCCGCGCAGGTGAATGCCCTGGCGCAAGTGATCCAGCGCGCCCAGATGTTCGCGCCAGTGCGTATCCAGGCTTTGCAGCATGATGTTGCGCTCGAACTGGGCAAAGATGCCCTTTCCGACCTGCGCCACCTTGGCGGCATACACCTCGTCGGTGAGCGTGGCCAGGCGCTTCAGGATGTCTTCGGCGGTCAGGGTGCTGTCCTGTTGCAACCACTGGCCTACCGGCGCTTCCAGCAGGAAATCGCCCAGGAGGGCGCGTTCGAGACCGGCGATGTCCCACTGTTCCTCGACGGAATCCTCCGGAATGAACTGGCGGAAGACATCCGCCAGCACGCCGTGCCGCATGGCGGTGATGGTCTCGGAAATATCCTCGCTTTCCAGGATTTCGTTGCGCTGGGCATAGATGACCTTGCGCTGATCGTTGGCGACATCGTCATATTCGAGCAGTTGCTTGCGGATGTCGAAGTTGCGCCCTTCCACCTTGCGCTGCGCCGATTCCAGCGAACGCGAGACCAGCGGATGCTCGATCGCCTCGCCCTCCGGCATCTTCAGCCTGTCCATGATGCCGCGCAGCCGCTCGCCGGCAAAGATGCGCAGCAGGGGATCGTCGAGCGACAGATAGAAGCGCGAAGAGCCGACATCCCCCTGGCGTCCGGCGCGGCCGCGCAACTGGTTGTCGATGCGCCTCGATTCGTGCCGCTCGGAAGCGATGATGCGCAAGCCGCCCGCCGCCAGCACCTGTTCGTGCAGAACCTGCCATTCGGCGCGCATCTCTTCGATGCGCGCCGCGCGTTCGGTGGGCGTGAGTTTTTCGTCATCCTGCACGGCGACGATCAGCTTGTCGATGTTGCCGCCCAGCACGATGTCCGTGCCCCGTCCCGCCATGTTGGTGGCGACGGTGATCATGCCGGGACGTCCCGCCTGGACGACAATCTGCGCTTCGCGCGCGTGCTGCTTGGCGTTCAGCACCTGGTGCGGCAGGTTTTCCTTTTCCAGGAGGCGGGAGAGCAGTTCCGAGGCTTCCACGGAAGTCGTGCCCAGGAGCACCGGCTGGCCGCGCCCGTGGCATTCCTTGACGTCCGCGATGATGGCGCGGTGCTTTTCGGCGGCGGTCTTGAACACCTGATCGTTGAAATCCTGCCGCACCATCGGGCGATGCGTGGGAATGACCACCGTTTCCAGGCCGTAAATCTGGTGGAATTCGTAGGCTTCGGTATCCGCCGTGCCAGTCATGCCCGCGAGTTTCTCGTACATGCGAAAGTAATTCTGGAAGGTGATGGAGGCCAGCGTCTGGCTTTCGCTCTGGATGGGCAGCCCTTCCTTGGCTTCCACGGCCTGATGCAGCCCGTCCGACCAGCGGCGTCCGGGCAGGGCGTGCCCGGTGAATTCGTCGATGATGACCACCGCGCCATCCCGGATGATGTACTGCTGATCCTTGTGGAACAGGGTGTGGGCGCGCAGGGCGGCGTTCAGGTGATGCATCAGGCCGATGTTGGCGGCTTCGTAGAGACTGCGCCCGTCGGAAAGCAAGCCCATGTTGACCAGAATCTGCTCGGCGTGTTCGTGGCCTTCCTCGCTGAAATGCACCTGGTGTCCCTTTTCGTCTACCCAGTAATCGCCCTCCGCCTTTTCTTCCGGCGCGCGCGTGAGGAGCGGCACCACCTTGTCCATGCGCACGTAGAGGTCGGTGCGATCCTCGGCCTGGCCGGAGATGATGAGCGGCGTCCTGGCCTCGTCGATGAGGATGGAATCCACCTCGTCGACGATGGCGAAACTCAAGCCGCGCTGCACCCGTTCATCGGTGCTGTAGACCATGTTGTCGCGCAGATAGTCGAAGCCGAATTCGTTGTTGGTGCCGTAGGTGATGTCCGAGGCGTAAGCGGCGCGCTTGTCGTCATGCGCCATCTGCGTCAGATTCACGCCCACGGAAAGCCCGAGAAAGCGGTGCAGCCGTCCCATCCATTCCGCGTCGCGGCTGGCGAGATAGTCATTGACGGTAACGATGTGCACGCCCTTGCCGGAGAGCGCGTTCAGGTAGGAAGGCAGGGTCGCCACCAGCGTCTTGCCTTCGCCGGTGCGCATTTCCGCGATCTTGCCGTAATGCAGCGCCATGCCGCCAATCAGTTGCACGTCGAAATGACGCATGCCCAATACCCGTTTGCTGGCTTCGCGCACCACGGCAAAGGCTTCCGGCAACAGGTCATCCAGGCTTTCCCCCTGGGCGTGACGCTGGCGGAATTCCCCGGTCTTTGCCCGCAGTTCTTCGTCGGAAAGAGCGGCAATGCCCGCCTCCAGCGCATTGATGCGCCGCACCCGCTGGGAATATTGCTTAATCAACCGATCATTGCGGCTGCCGAAAATCTTCTTGAGTAGACCAGAAATCATCACTTGACGCGCAACCGC
Organism: Zoogloeaceae bacterium; assembly: GCA_031281985.1. Taxonomy (GTDB): domain Bacteria; phylum Pseudomonadota; class Gammaproteobacteria; order Burkholderiales; family Rhodocyclaceae; genus Azovibrio. Next base: position 4,856 of record JAITEO010000360.1, read on the forward strand.
GCTCCCAAACAGCGAAAAAGCAATTCTAGCATCAGGGCGGACACAGGGAACACAATAAAAGAAGGGGACA
>JAITEO010000089.1 GCA_031281985.1 Zoogloeaceae bacterium
GCCAGAGGCGCGCACCGGGGTCTTCAAGGTTCTTTGTCTGAGCATGTCGGCGATTCTTGGAAAATGGAATCCGCGCATTCTAGCACGCGCGCCCATGCGAGCATCCGGGCATTTGCGCGTTCAATCGTCTGGGGAAGCCAGCGCCGCCGCTTCGTCGATCAATCGGGAAAGGCTGGCGCCGCGTTCCAGGGAATCGTCGTGCAGGAAATGCAGTTCCGGCAGGGTGTGGATGCGGATGCGGCGACCCAGTTCGTGGCGCAGGAAACCCGCGGCGCGCGCCAGTCCCGACTGGATTTCCGGCAGGTGGGAGACATCCAGCGTAGTGAAGAATACCTTGGCGTGCGCATAGTCCGGCGTGATTTCCACCGCCGTCAGGCTGATCATGCCCACGCGCGGGTCTTTCAGTTCGCTGCGAATGATTTCCGCCAGATCGCGACGGATTTGTCCAGAAATGCGATCGGCGCGGGAAAAATTTTTCATCATGAAACCAACTCCAGTTTGAAATCCCGCCCCGCAAGGGCGGCGCGAAAACGGCGGCAAGACGGTTGTCGTCAGCGCAACAAAAGCCCACGGCCGGACGGTTTTGCGTTGGTTTTTACGGTTTGAAGCCAGGCTTTGCCTGGTTTCAAACCCCAAGACAAACCGGCAAAAAGTGGGGTTTTACTTTTTGACGTTTTGCGGTTACAGCGTTCGCGCCACTTCCTGTACTTCGTAGATTTCCAGCAGGTCGCCTTCGGCGATGTCGTTGAAATTCTTCAGCGACAGGCCGCAGTCGCTTCCGGCCTTGACTTCCTTGACATCGTCCTTGTAGTGCTTCAGGGAGGCAAGCTCGCCATCCCAGAGCACCACGTTGTTCCGCAGCAGGCGAGCGCGGGCGTTGCGGCGGACGACGCCGTCCTGCACCTGGCAACCGGCAATCGCGCCGACCTTGGCAATGACGAATACCTGGCGGATTTCCACCTGGCCGATGACGATCTCGCGCTTTTCCGGCGCGAGCATCCCGGAAAGCGCGGCCTTGACTTCATCCACGGCCTCGTAGATGACGTTGTAGTAACGGATGTCGACGCCGAAGCTCTCGGCGAGCCGGCGCGCGCTGGCGTCCGCGCGGATGTTGAAGGCGATGATCACCGCGCCGGAGGCTTGCGCCAGATTCACGTCCGACTCGCTGATGCCGCCCACCGCGCCGTGCAGCACATTCACCCGCACTTCGCTGGTGGAAAGTTTGGTCAGGGCGTGCGTCAGCGCCTCTTGCGAACCCTGCACGTCGGCCTTGATGATCAGCGACAGCGTCTTGGTTTCGCCTTCGCCCATCTGATCGAACATGGATTCCAGCTTGGCGGCCTGCTGCTTGGCGAGTTTGACGTCGCGGAATTTGCCCTGCCGGAAAAGCGCGATTTCCCGCGCCTTCTTTTCGTCCGCCAGCACGATGGCTTCCTCGCCCGCCGCGGGTACGTCGGAAAGGCCGAGGATTTCCACGGGAATCGAAGGCCCGGCTTCCTTGACGTTGCGTCCGTTCTCATCGAGCATGGCGCGTATCTTGCCGAAGACCTGTCCGGCCAACAGCATGTCGCCCTGTTTCAGGGTTCCGGATTGCACCAGCATGGTGGCGACGGGGCCGCGCCCCTTGTCCAGGCGCGCTTCGATGATCAGTCCCTTGGCGGGCGTGCCGCGCGGCGCTTTCAGTTCCAGCACCTCGGCTTGCAGCAGCACGTTTTCCAGGAGTTCGTCGATGTGGATGCCTTTCTTGGCGGAAACATGGATGAAGGGCGAATCGCCGCCGTACTCTTCGGGAACCACGCCTTCCGCCACCAGTTCTTGTTTTACGCGCTCGGGATTGGCTTCTGGCTTGTCGATCTTGTTGACCGCCACCACGATGGGCACATTTGCCGCCTTGGCGTGGTGGATGGCCTCCTTGGTCTGCGGCATGACGCCATCGTCGGCGGCGACCACGAGAATCACGATGTCGGTGGCCTGCGCGCCGCGCGCGCGCATGGCGGTAAAGGCTTCGTGTCCCGGCGTGTCGAGGAAGGTGATCATGCCGCGCGCGGTTTCGACATGGTACGCGCCGATGTGCTGGGTGATGCCGCCCGCCTCGCCAGAGGCGACCTTGGCGCGGCGGATGGAATCCAGAAGCGAGGTCTTGCCGTGATCGACGTGTCCCATGACGGTGACGACCGGCGCGCGCGGCTCGGCGGGCGCGTCGGTGACGACGACGCTGTCATCGAGGAAGGCGTCCGGATCGTCGAGTTTGGCGGCGATGGCGGCATGCCCCATTTCTTCCACCACGATCATCGCGGTTTCCTGATCGAGAATCTGGTTGATGGTGACCATGGTGCCCATCTTCATCAGCACCTTGATGACCTCGCCCGCCTTGATGGCCATCTTGTGCGCCAGGTCGGCGACGGAGATGCTTTCCGGCACATGCACTTCGCGCACCACGGGTTCGGTGGGCGCCTGGAAGCTGCCTTCGCCGCTCTCGCCGCGAAACGCGCCTTTCTTGCCGTGGCGGCCTTCCTTCCAGCCTTCGCCGCCGGTCGCGCCCCGGATTTTCAGTCCCTTCCTTTTGCCGCTGTCCCGGGTGTCCCTGCCGCCCTTCTTGTTGTCGCCCTGGTTCTTGTTGGGACGCAGGGTTTTCTTTTCCCCGCGGCCAGACGGCGACGCGGCGGGCTTGGCTTCGTCGCCTTCGTTTTGCGCGCCCGCCTTCTCGTGATCGGTGATGTGTTTCTTCTCGGCGGCGATCTTCTTCTCGGCGGCATCCTGGCGCAGACGTTCGATGCGTTCCTGCTTTTTCTTCTTCTGCGCTTCCCTTTCCTGCTTGTCCTTTTCCTGGCGCTCCAGCAGTTCCCGATGCCGCTGTTCCTCATCGGCGCGCCGCTTCAATTCGGCTTCATCCAGCACGAACTGCTTCTTGACGACCTTGGTCTTGCCGGTCTTCGCCGCCGCTTCGCCGCTCGCGGGCTTTTCTTCCGCCTTGCCTTCGCCCTTGGGCGCGGCGGCCTTTTCCGGTTTCTTGCCGCTCTTGGCCGCGCCGGACTTGGCCTTGCTCGTCGTCTTGGCGGGCGCGTCTTCTTCCGGCGTCGCGCCCTTGTCCTTGGCGGCCTTGCCCTTGCTCGCGGCCTTGGCGGGTTTTGCAGGCGTTGCTGCCGCCACCTCGGCGGTTTCGGGCTGGCGTTGGGATTTAGCGGCGGCGTCTTGCGCCACGGGCGGCTCGACGGGCGCAATCGCCTTGGTTTCGGGTTGCGGCGCGGGGATTTCCCCGCCTTGCGCGGGCGGCGGGACTTCCACGGGCGGCGTTGCCGCCCGCGCCTTGTCCGCGGCTTCCGGGTCGCGCTTGACCAGCACGCGCTTCTTGCGCACTTCCACCTGCACGGTATGGGCGCGGCCATGCGCGTCGGTGGATTTGATTTGCGAGGTTTCCTTGCGCGTCAGCGTGATTTTGGTCTTGTTGCCTTCCCCGTGGGCGCGGCGCAAGAATTCCAGCAGCTTGGTCTTGTCGCGATCGGAAATATCGTCTCCGGCGTCACGGGTTTTGACGCCCGCCTTGGCAAGCTGCTCCTGGAGCGCCTCTAGCGGCATGTTCAGTTCGCTGGCGAACTGGGAAAGCTTCGTGCTGGTCATGACCTGTCCCCTTACTCAAACCAATGCTCGCGCGCCTTGAGGATCAGGGCGCTGGCTTTTTCTTCCTCCATCCCGGTGATGTCCGTCAGTTCATCCACGGAAAGTTCCGCCAGGTCATCCCGCGTCTTGATGTCGTGGGCGATCAGCTTGCCCGCCAGCTCCTTGTCCATGCCTTCGAGATTCAGCATGGCTTCATCGACTTCTTCCAGCTTTTCCTCGGCGGCAATGGCTTCCGTGAGCAGGATGTTGCGCGCGCGGGCGCGCAATTCGCCCACGATGTCCTCGTCCAATCCCTCGATTTCCAGCATTTCGGCCAGCGGCACGTAGGCAACCTCTTCCAGTGCGGAAAAGCCTTCGCCGATCAACAGGTCGGCAAGCTCTTCGTCGATATCCAGTTTTTCCATGAACAGCAGACGGGTGGCGGCGGTTTCCGCTTCCAGGCGTTTTTCCGACTCTTCCTGGGTCATCAGGTTGATGTTCCAGCCGGTGAGTTCGGAAGCCAGGCGCACGTTCTGCCCGCCCTTGCCGATGGCGTCCGCCAGGTTGGCTTCTTCCACCACCACGTCCATCGCGTGTTTTTCCTCATCGACCACGATGGAAGACACCTCCGCCGGCGCCAGCGCGCCAATGACGAACTGCGCCGGGTCCGCCGACCAGAGCACGATGTCGATCAATTCTTCCGCGATTTCGTTGCGTACCGCCATGACGCGCGTGCCCCGCACGCCGACACAGGTGCCGATGGGATCGATGCGCGCGTCATTGGATTTGACGGCGATCTTGGCGCGGATGCCGGGGTTGCGGGCGCAGGCTTTCAATTCCATCAGGCCGTCCTCGATTTCCGGCACTTCCAGCTCGAAAAGCCGCATGATGAATTCCGGCGCGGTGCGCGAGAGGATGATCTGCGGCCCGCGCGCGTTGCGGTCGATGCGCAGCAGATAGGCTTTTACACGATCGCCGGGGCGCAGGTTTTCCTTGGGGATCATGTGTTCGTGCGGCAGCAGGGCTTCGATCTTGCCCACTTCCAGGATGGCGTTGCCGCGCTCCATGCGCTTGATGGTGCCGGAAACCACATGCTCCTTGCGTTCGAGAAAGTCATTCAGGATCTGCTCGCGCTCGGCGTCGCGGATTTTCTGCAGGATCACCTGCTTGGCGGCCTGCGCGCCGATGCGTCCGAAATCTATGGGTTCGAGGGCTTCTTCCAGGTAATCGCCGACTTCCACGTCCGCGTCATCCTTGCGCGCCTCGGAAAGCGGCATCTGGTTGAATTCATTGACGTAATCCGCGTCCTCCACCACCTGCCAGCGGCGGAAGGATTCAAACTCGCCATTGTTGCGATCGATGGAGACCCACACATCCGCCTCGTCATGGATGCGTTTCTTGGTGGCCGATGCCAACGCCATTTCCAGCGCGCCGAACACCACGTCGCGCGCCACGTTCTTTTCTCGCGCCAAGGCGTCTACCAACAGCAGGATTTCACGGCTCATCGTCTGTCTCCTTTACAGCATTCGTCAAAATTCAGGCGCCAAACGCGCTTTTGCGATGTTGTCCAACTCCACGAGCAACAAGGCGGGCGGGGCGTTCTTGTCTTCCGCCTCCGGTTGCAGCGCAACCTTGCCGTCCTGCAACCCCAGAAGCGTTCCCCGATAGTTGCGTTGCGTGCCGACAAGCGGCGCGCGCAGGCTGAGGCGCACCGCCTCGCCCGCGAAACGCGCAAAATCCGCGGGCTTTTTCAGGGGGCGATCCAGACCCGGAGACGAAACTTCCAGACGGTCATAATTCACCTGTTCGACTTCCAGCAGACGGGCAAGATGCTGCGAGACCGTCGCGCAATCCTCCACATCCACGCCGCCCGCCTTTTCCGGTTTGTCGATGAACACGCGCAACAAGCCCCTGGCGGCAAACTCCATATCCACCAGTTCATAGCCCAGTCCCGGCAAGGTCACTTCCAGCAGGGCAGGTAAATCTTTCACCAGATGCATGCGGTTCCAAGCGCCAAAAAACAAAAAATGGGCATAAAGCCCATCCCAGAAAAGTCGCGTGTGCTCGCCGACAGAAAAACCTATGAATTATAGCGGCTTTTTGCCCAAATACAAGCAAAATTCAAGAGGAGATTTTCGGCCTCATCGCACGCACGCGGGCGCAATGAAAAGCAGAGAATGTCATGCCAATAATTCATCCCAGACAAAGCACGGCCAAACTCCCTCCCCTGACAAGGGGAGGGCTGGGGAGGGGTTTGCGGCAGTGGAGCAGGTACCAAGTCTGATGCAGACCAAAGCGCCGCAAACCCCCCTCAATCCCCCCTTGTCAGGGGGGAGGCAAACCGCGCGCCCCGGGTACGCCCAAGCTACGTTCAACCTTGGAACCAGCAAGGGCAGGGGCAATATCACTTTGACATCCTCCACTTTTAATTGCACCCTTTTGACCCGGCGTGTTTGCGGAATTTCCAAACATGTAGTAACGTGACTACAATTTCTTGCGCAAGAGGTTTTCACCATGACCATCACCACCTTGTCCAGCCGGGAATTCAACCAGGACGTCAGCCATGCCAAAAAGGCTTCCGGGCATGGGCCTGTCTTCATCACGGATCGCGGCAAACCCGCGCATGTGTTGTTGAGCAT
>JAITEO010000097.1 GCA_031281985.1 Zoogloeaceae bacterium
TCCCGAAGTATTACGGGGTGTGGTGCGTTCTTGCGCATGCGGATGTTGAGCATTTCCACCAGCACGGAAAACGCCATTGCGGAATAAATGTATCCCTTGGGCACATGGTGGCCAAAACCATCGGCCACCAGCACCACGCCGACCACCATCAGGAAGGAAAGCGCCAGCATCTTGACGGTGGGATGCGCGGCCACGAAGCGGGCAATGGGGCCGGAGGCGGCCATCATCAGGACGACCGAAGCCACCACGGCGGCAATCATCACCGGCAACTGGCTGACCATGCCAATGGCGGTGATGATGGAATCGAGCGAAAACACCAGATCGATGACGATGATCTGCGTGATGACTGCGGCAAAAGAAGCCTTTGCCGCGGAAGACGTTTCGTCCGTTTCGCCTTCCAGCAACTGATGGATTTCCCCAGTACTCTTCCAGACCAGGAAAAGACCACCCGCCAGCAGGATCAGGTCGCGCCAGGAAAAGCCATGCCCGAACAAGGTGAAGAGCGGCTTGGTCAGTCCGGCCATCCAGGCAAGCAGGGCGAGCAGGGCAATGCGCACGAACATGGCCAGAAACAAACCCAGCCGCCGCGAAAAATCCCGCTTTTCCGGCGGCAGCCGGTTGACCAGGATGGCAATGAAAATGATGTTGTCGATGCCCAGCACCAGCTCCAGCGCGGTCAGGGTCAAGAAGGCAAACAGGGCTTCCGGCGTCAAAAGAACGTCCATGATATGTTCCGTATGTGCGTCAAAAAGAGTAAGAATCTGCTGTTGGTGCGGCAAAGCCCTCGCGGGCTGTGTAAAACCCATCCAACCGTGGGAGTTGCGTTGCCTTTACTCCAAAGAAGGACAGGCTCTGCCTGGGCGCAATTGAAAGAGGAAGGAAAATCCATGCGCTCCAGCCTCGTCATTGCGAGGGCCGCAGGCCCGTGGCAATCCATGTGGATGTCCGGTGCATTGCAGGGTTGGACGACATATTCGTTTGTCAACGGAGCGACCTAAGGTTTGTTGTCCTCTGGAACTTGCCATTCCGTAGCGGGAAGAAACAAAAATATGGATAGAAAAGTCCCAATCGGGAACGCAAGCAGCAGTATCGCGAACACGATCTCGGATGCTTTTCTGGACAGCTCGATTCGTCTGTAGCTACCATACGCCAGCGCCAAGTGGATCAGGACGGGCGGAGACAAGAAACCGATGGCAAGAACGAGCGATCTTGCATTCGTGGTTCGATCAAGCATGACAACACCAAACCAAAATAAGTAAAAACAAAAGTAAACGATGGCCATGCCAATGTGGCATTTCATCAGCCGCAGGTGATTGTTGTTGAATATTTCGGAATCCCATTTGCGCATACCGTTTTCCTGTGTTGTCCAACGTCTTGCGTAACCAGCGGCAAAAAGCAGAACGAAGCGTCGCTTTTTACCGCCCGGGTCGACACGCCAAGCGGATTGTATAGCAACTTGGAACGGCGCATTATCCAGATCAGGAAGCGGCAATCAGCGCCAGGATGTCCTTGCCATAGCGATTCCGCTTGGCGTCGCCGACGCCGTGGATGGCGAGCAGTTCGTCCGCGGTCTGTGGTTTATGGACGGCGATGGCTTTCAGGGTTTTGTTGTCGAAAATCACGTAGGCGGGAACGCCCTGTTCCCTGGCGGCCTCCAGCCGCCACTGGCGCAGGCGCTCGAACAGGGCTTGCGCCGCCGGATCGAGATCGGCGGTGAAATCGGCAAAACGAGGACTTTCTTCTGCGCGCTTGCCTTTTTTTGCGCGCGCGAGGGTAGGGGCGGGGCGGCGGCGCAGTTCTATTTGCTGTTCGCCTTTCAGGAGCGGACGGGCGGCAGCGGTGAGTTTCAACGCGCCGTATGCCGCCATATCCACATGCAGGAAGCCTGCCGCCACCAGTTGCCGGAAAATGCTGCGCCAGTCGGAAGCGGCGATGTCCGCGCCGATGCCCCAGGTGGACAGGTGTTGGTGGGCGTAATCGCGCGTCTTGGGGTTTTCCTTGCCTATCAGGACGTCGATCAGGTGATGGACGCCGAAACGCTGGCCGGTGCGAAAGACGGTGGATAGCGCCTTTTGCGCGGCGACGGTGCCGTCCCAGCTTTGCGGCGGATTGAGGCAGGCGTCGCAGTTCATGCAGGGCTGGCTTTCCTCGCCGAAGTAGTTGAGCAGCACCACGCGCCGGCAGCGGGCGGATTCGGCATAGCCCAGCAGCGCGGAAAGTTTCTGGTTCTCCAGGCGCTTTTGTTCCTCGCTGGCGGTCGATTCCTCGATGCGCGCGCGTTGCAGGGCGACATCCTGGAGACCGTAGGCCATCCAGGCTTCGGCGGGTTCGCCATCGCGTCCGGCGCGTCCGGTTTCCTGGTAATAGGCTTCCAGGCTCTTGGGCAGATCCAGATGCGCGACAAAGCGCACGTCGGGCTTGTCGACGCCCATGCCGAAGGCAATGGTGGCGACCATGATCAGGCCATCCTCGCGCAGGAAGCGGCGTTGGTGCGCGCTGCGCGTTGCCGCCTCCAGCCCCGCGTGATAGGGGAGCGCCGCGTACCCCTGCGTGTTCAGCCACTGGGCGGTTTCTTCCACCTTCTTGCGCGACAGGCAATAGACGATGCCGCTCTCGCCCTGGTGCGACGCGAGAAAATCCAGCAACTGTCGCCGGGGCTGTTCCTTTTCCACGACGCTGTAGCGGATGTTGGGACGATCGAAACTGGAAATGAAAACCCGCGCCTTCGCAAGACCCAGGCGTTCGATCATTTCCTTTTGCGTGGCTTCATCGGCGGTGGCCGTGAGCGCGATGCGCGGCACGTTCGGGTGACGCTGGTGAATTGCGGAAAGTTGCAGGTATTCAGGGCGGAAATCGTGTCCCCACTGCGAGACGCAATGCGCCTCGTCAATGGCAAACAACGCCAGCCGCCCGCCTTCCGCCAGGCCGTCGAGCAAGGCCAGGAAGCGGTCGGTCATCAATCGTTCCGGGGCAACGTAGAGCAGGTCGAGTTCATCGGCAAAGAGTTGCTGCTCGGTTGCGCGCGCCACGTCGCGATCGACGGTGGAATTGAGCAGCGCGGCGCGTACCCCCAACTGGGTGAGCATATCCACCTGATCCTGCATCAGGGCAATCAAGGGCGAGACCACGATGGCAACGCCCCGGCGCAACAATGCCGGAATCTGGAAACACAACGACTTGCCGCCGCCGGTCGGCATCAACACCAACGCGTCACCGCCCGCGACGATATGCCCAATGATTTCCTCCTGCCGCCCGCGAAAGGCGGGATAGCCGAAGACGTGCTGAAGGATGTCGTGGGCGGTGGGCATTATGTGGTGTACGGCAAAAAGTAAAACCCTACTTTTTGCCGGATTAGTTAGGGGTTGAAGGCAAAGCAAGCTTCGCCTTCAACCCGTTAAACCCCAACGAAAAACCAGCGCGATTTTGGGGGTTCGTTGCCTTCTTGGCAACACGTCGAAAGCGCGGACTTGCGCCAAAAGCCAAAAGTTTGATTTCTTGCCGTTCGCAGGGATTGGTGGTGGTGATGGGCAGGATCGAACTGCCGACCTGTGGGTTATGAATCCACCGCTCTAACCATCTGAGCTACATCACCATCGGTTGCGCACCTTTGCGCGAGAGGCGGCGGATTATAGGAGGCTGCAAAAAGACGGTCAAGTTTGCCGTTGGGATGGGGGTGCAATCCAAAGTGGAGGAAACAAAAACGAAGCCCCGCCGCTTGCC
>JAITEO010000182.1 GCA_031281985.1 Zoogloeaceae bacterium
GGCGATCAGGACGAGCGCGGCGGGATGGTCGGCGAAGGGGAAAATGGCGCTGGCGTTTTCGTAGGTGCGGATACTCATGATGGGAAACTCCCTGGAATGAAAAGTGGAAAGGCGGCATCGTCCGGTGTTGGACTGGAAAGGGGGAGGGGAGGGCGACGCCGGGGAAGTCTTCAGGCTGTCCGGGATTCAAGAAAAACGGGGGCGGCGGACGCAACCGGCGCGCGTCTGTCATCCGCAACCGGCCATTCCGGGTAGGCCTGGGCCGGAATTTCGGTCATGTCCAGGCCGCGGATTTCGGCGTGGGATGGCACGCGCAGCAGCTTGAAGCGTTTCAGGACATAGGAAATGGAATAGCCGGGAATGAAGCCCAGCGCGGCCAGAAATATGGCGCTGCCGCACTGGCCGAAAAAGCTCACGGGCGCCATGCCGTTCATGTTGGGATAACCGCTCAGAAAAACGCCGCTCAGCACCAATCCGGCGAAACCGCCAAAGCCATGTACCGCGAAAGCGCCCACCGCGTCATCGATGCGGCGTTTGATCAGGAATTTGTTGACCAGCGGCGCGACGCAACCGACGCTGATGCCAATCAGATAGGCAAGGCCGGGAGAATAGAGGTCAAGCCCCGGCGCGACCGCGACGATGCCCACCAGTCCGCCGGACATCATCCAGAATGGTTCGCGGCTGGTCAGGTAAGCGCCCAGCAGGCCGCCCGAAAGTCCCATCAGCGCGTTGAAGGCGAAGGCGGAAAGATTGGTGGGCTGACCATAGATGTTGGTCCACTGGCCGCCGCTGTTGTAGATGATGCAGCCGCCGAGAAAACCGAAGAACCCGACAATGATCAGCATCAGGCCCACCACGATCATCGGCATGCTGTGTCCGGCAATGTCGTTTACGCTGCCGTCGGCGTTGAAGCGCCCGATGCGCGCGCCGACGTTGAGGAGCACGCCCAGGGTGAAGAAGCCGGAAATCAGGTGTACGACTCCCGCCGCGCCGGTATCGTGATACCCCCATTGGACGGTCATCCAGCCTTCGGGATGCCAGCCCCAGGCGGCGGCGAAGAGCCAGAGCACAGCGCCCAGAAATACAGCCATGAGAATGAAGGCGCTGATGCGCGTGCGCTCGATGATTGCGCCGGAGAGTATGGATCCCGTCGTGGCGGAAAACAGCGCGAACGCGCCCCAGAAAACGCCGGTGGCGTTATCCTGGATATTCGGCCCGATCGACGTGCTCCAGGGCAGGGCCGCCGTCAATGCTTCCACGCGCGGCGTGAAACCATCGGGAAAGCCGTTGTAGATGGCCCAGCCGAACAGGAAAAAGGCTGGTACGATGAAGCCGAAGGCAAGAATGTTCTTGACGCCGGCGGCCAGCGCGTTCTTCAGCCGCGACGCGCCGATTTCATAGGAGAGGAAACCGGCGTGGATCAGGAGCATCAGGGCGATGCACCACCAATAGAAGATTTCCATGTTCAGGGTGTTGGTCATCTCGATGGTGGCCTGGAGCTGTTTGTCGCCCAGCTCGATCATGGTCTGAAGCTGTTCCAGTGTGAGGGTCTTGTCGCTCATGGGGGTTCTCCATGGGGTTTGTGGTTTGAGAGGCTGTTTTGAACAGGGGGCGTTTCAATCGACGCTTCCGGCATCCGTCAAGCGCGCACGCGGGTTTTCTGCGGGTCGTAGGCGACAGTGCTGGCGGTCACCCGCGCGGGGATGCGCTTTTGCTGGCCGTCGAGTTTGCCGATTTCTACCGCCGTATCCGGCGCGCAGTAGCGCACGTCGAGCCGGCACAGGGCGATGTTGCGGCCCAGCAGCGGCGAGCGCGTGGCGCTGGTGATCACGCCGACCTGGGCGCGGCCGACATGCACGCAGTCGCCGTGGGCGGCGGTCTCGTTGCCTTCCAGTTCCAGCCCCACCAGGCGTCGCTGGGGATGGGCGCTGCGGTGGAGCAGGGCGTCCCTGCCGATGAAATCGGCCTGCTTGGTTTTCAGGGGGACGCAAAAGCCGATGCCCGCCTCGAAGGGGTCGGTCTGGTTGTCGAATTCGTAGCCGGAAAAGATGAGTCCGGCCTCGATGCGCAGCATGTCCAGCGCCTCGAGACCCAGGGGCGTCAGGCCCAGGGGTTCGCCCAATTGCCAGAGGCGTTGCCACAGCGTCATGGCGTCATCGGGGTGGCACCAGAGTTCGTAGCCCAGTTCACCGGTGTAACCGGTGCGCGAAACCATCAGCGGCGGGCCGTCGTAGTGGTCGAGGCGACCGATGAGAAAACGAAACCAGCCCAGTGCTTCCAGCGTCGGCTGGGTGCCGGGCGTCCAGATCATGTCCTTGAGCAGCGCGCGGGCCAGCGGGCCTTGCACGGCGACGTTGTGGATCTGCCCGGAGGCGCTCTTGATCCAGACTTTCATGCCGAGTCTGTGCGCCTGCTCGCGCAGCCAGTCGCCCGCGTAGTCTTCGCCGCCAATCCAGCGGAAAGCGTCCGGCCCCAGGCGCAACAGGGTGCCGTCGTCGAGCATGCCGCCGTGTTCGTAGCACATGGCCGAGTACACGACCTGGCCGACCGCGAGCTTGCGCACATCACGGGTCAGGCAATAGTCGAGCAAGGCTTCGGCGTCGGGGCCGAGCACTTCAAACTTGCGCAGGGCCGACAAATCCATCACCGCCACCTTTTCGCGGCAGGCGTGGTATTCGCGGATGACGCCGTAGCCGTCGAAGCGCGTTGGCGTCCAGAAGCCGCGGTAGTCGATGAACTGCCGGGTGAGGGCGGAAGTGCCGGGGTGAAAACCGCTCTCGCGGGTGAGCTGTGGGTCGGCGTCGGGTGTTTTGCGGTGGGTCATGGCAATGCTGAAATGCTCCTTTGCGCTGTACACCCGGATGTGGATGTCGGTGGGTAGCCAGCCGTTGGCCGGGTCGATGTCGTCCGGGCAGGCACTGCTGGCGCAGACCAGATCTGTCAACGCCCGCAGCAGCACGTAGTCGCCGGGACGTGACCAGGGTTCGTCGAGCGTCAGTTGCTGGTGCGCGTCCACGCTGGTGTTGAAGAAAAAGTTGATTGCGGGCCAGCCGGCGCGCGCCTGTACGCCATACGCCGCCAGGGCGCGGCTGAGGTTGTCGCTACAGTTGGCGTGACCGAAATAGCCCTGGCTTTCGTAGTAGCGCGCGGTGCAGGCCAGAGCGAAGGTATCGTGACGGCCAACGGTGTCGCGCGTCACTTCCAGCATCGGTTTCAGGTCACGACTGTAGAAGCGGCTGTAGAGACCGGGAGCCGGATAGGCATTGCCGTTCAGGGTGCGGGTGACGGTGGGGTCCAGGTCGATCTCGTGGCCGGCGTCGAGGCCGCGCCGCGCGAAGGCAACGAAATCCGAGCACTGGCGGCCCGCGACATCCAGCACCTGAATGTATTGGCCGGTGGCGACCGGGTAGGCGTTGGCCGTGCCGGGGCAGAGGGTGAATTCATCGACCACCTCGCCCAGAGGTGGCGGCAATGGCGGGGCGAGCGCCTGACGCGGATTGGCGCGCTGGATGGTGAGACGCAGTTCGCTGGCCCGCGTCTGGCTGTCGACGGGCGTGGTGGAAACACCGGGTGCGGCCACGACCACCAGCAGCGCCGCGTCGGCGGTGAAGGCGCGGCTGAATCCGGCGGGCGTGCCGGGTTCCCAGAGCCGCGCGGCGGGAGGCGGAGGGCGGCAGTCGATGCCGCGCCGCGTCAGGGCGGCGCGGACATGCGCCGCCTCGCGGCTGCCGTTGTGCAGCAGTTGGCCGATGAAGTCAGCGTCGGGACGGGCTGTCAGGCCAAGGGCGGTGAGGGCAACGCGACCGTCGGCAGAAAAGGCCAGCAGTTCGGCGCTCTGGTCGCCTTCGAGGTCGATGACGTGCAGCCGGTCGCCCGCTTCCAGCGCCACCACCGTCAGCCCGCCCGGCGTGACGCGATGGCGTTCCAGCGCGAGCGCGCGGGCGAACAGGGCAGGCTCCAGAGGGCGGCTGACCACGGGCTGATTCATTCTTCATGCCCTGCGCAAGGTGGCGACAGCGTCGCTGTCTTCGGCGGGATGGCACTGGCACGCTGGCGCGTCGGCCAGATAGGCTTCCAGTGAATCATCCAACGCTTGCAGCCAGGGCGTGTGGTGCGGAGTCGCCAGGGTGCCGGTCATCAGCGAACGATGGCACTTGTCGCGGTAGTTCATGATGTCTTCATACTTGTCCTCCTTCCATTGCAAAAAGGTCTTGTTCACTTCGGCGATGTTGAAGCTCGGATAGTCGGTGGCTTCGATCAACTGGCGGATGTATTCGCCCTGGAACTCGAATTTTTCACGGGGAGTTTCCAGGGTTTCCTCTTTTTGATACCAGGCCAGATCTTCGGCCTGCATCGCGGCCAGGCCAGGCAGGGCAATGCGGCCGAGAATGACGTCGCGGGCGTACCAGGCCTGGGCGTCGAACATGTTGAAGCTGTACCACTGATCCTGCATGCCAAGGTAGATCAGCTTCGGGTTCTGTTCCCAGAACACGCCCTTGTAGAGGTTCAGCGGCCAGAGGCGGTTTTCCGTCTTCAGGCGCAGTTCTTCCGGCAGGAAGGTGAAATGGTGCAGATAGCCGGTGCAGAGAATGATGGCGTCGATATGCTTGCTGCTGCCGTCGGCGAAGAAAACGGTGCTGTCCTTGACGTGGGTGAGCAGCGGTTTTTCCTCCCAGTTTTCCGGCCATTTGTAGCCCATGGGTTTGCTGCGATAACAACTGGTGATGGAGCGCGCGCCGTATTTGTAGCATTGCGAGCCGATGTCTTCGGCCGAGTAGCTGCCGCCGACGACGAGCACATCCTTGCCCTTGAATTCCAGCGCGTCGCGGAAATCGTGGGCATGCAGCACCCGACCGGCAAAATGCTCGAATCCTGCGTAGTAGGGCGCGTTGGGCGTGGAAAAATGGCCGCTGGCAACCACCACGTAATCGAAGATCTCGCTGTAGGTGCGGTCATCGTCGTAGTCGTGTACCGTGACCTCGAACGTTTCGCTGGCGCTGTCCCAGCGCACGTTGCGCGCCACGGTATTGAAGCGAATGTAAGGGCGCACGCCCGCCTTGACCACACGCCCTTTGATGTAATCCCAGAGCACCTCGCGCGGCGGGTAGGAACCCATCGGTCGGCCAAAATGCTCGTCGAAACTGTAGTCGGCAAATTCCAGGCATTCCTTTGGCCCGTTGGACCAGAGATAGCGGTACATGCTGGCATGCACCGGCTCGCCATGCGCGTCTACGCCGGTGCGCCAGGTGTAATTCCACATGCCGCCCCAGTCGGCCTGCTTTTCGAAGCAGACCAGTTCGGGAATGTCGGCGCCCTTTTCCCGTGCCGACTGAAAGGCGCGCAACTGGGCCAGGCCGCTGGGGCCTGCGCCGATGATGGCGATTCTTTGCCTGCTGATTTCCTTTTGCATATTCATACCTCCATATGGTCGTTTCTGGTGCGTGTGCTGCATCAAAATGGAGCGATGACAACCTTGCTCCGTGCGGTTGGAACGCATGGGATGCGTTCACGGAAACCATCATCCGCGCAGAGCCGGAAAGGCTCAATCCACAAGAGGGGGTATTCAAAAAGAGATAGGGGGCGGCCGGATTCGGCGGTGCAGGGCCGATCCAGGCCCAGGGTATGAAATCTGCTTTGTTTTCGTCATGCAAAAATTTTTACTTTTGTGCAAAACGAACACGAAGGGAATTCGACATGACCCAATGGATGCGAAAAGCGGAACAGGAAAGCGCACAACCCGAATTCCCGCTTCGCCTGCTCCTGATCGACGACCATCCGCTGTTTCGGCGGGGACTCGTCGAACTGTTCGACGAGCATGCGGAATTCGTCGTGGTGGGCGAGGCTTCGGGCGGGCGGGAAGGCATCAACCTGGCTTCCAGACTCGCGCCGCACATCGTCCTGCTCGATCTGCACATGCCGGGACTCAGCGGTCTACAGGTGCTGGACGAACTGCGGCAACTGGAGCTGGATTGCCGGATCGTCATCCTGACCGGGACGCTGGCGCGCGCCGAATTGCTCGCCGCCCTGCGCCTGGGCGTGGACGGCTACCTGACGAAGGATGTCGAGCCGGAAATCCTGCTGGAATCCCTGCGCCGCTGTCTCAAGGGCGTTCCGCAACTGGATCAGGCCGCGATCGCGCTTCTCGCCCGCCCGGAAGGTCCGGCACATTCCGCGGATTTGACCGAGCGCGAGGCCCAGACGCTGGCCCTGATTGCCAATGGTCTGAGCAACAAGCGGATTGCGCGGGAACTGGGCATCAGCGACGGCACGGTAAAAATCTATGTGAAAAACCTGCTGCGCAAGTTCAATCTGAAATCCCGTCTGGAACTGGCGGTCTGGACGCACCGCGACAGCGGCGGCCCATGAAAAATGCCGCTCACCCGATCTGGGTGAACGGCATTGCTGGCTACTTACGCCGCTTTGTTGGTTTTCGTCTGTTGCGGCGTTGAGGTGACAGGCGACTTCAGTTCTTGAATTTGAAGTCGTCGTGGCAACCCTTGCAGGTGCCGCCGACCTTGCCGAATTGCGCCTTGACCGCGGCGGCGTCACCCGTTGCGGCAACCTTGGCGAGTTCGTTGGCTTCCTTGTTGAACGCCTGGGCATGTTGGCCGACTTCCTGCGGTTTGGTGAAGAATTCCGGCTTGACGGCGGTTTGCACGCCATTGACCGCCTTGTCGGAACCTGGTACGTAGAGCGCGCCCATGCCGGAATTGGCGATGGCGGCAATGGTGTTGGCAGCCTGGATGACCTGTGCCTTGTCGAACTTGCCGTCAACATTGGCCTTGATTTTGCCCATGGACCAGGAGAGGTAACGATAACCAGCTTGACGGGTCTTGATGGCGTCTTCGGGTTTCAGGGTTTGTTGCGCGAACGCCGCACCGGAAATCGCGGCCGCCGCCACGATGAGGATGATTTTTTTGTGCATGGGTTGTCTCCGTGTCGTGAAAAAAAGTTCCGCCGAACGGCGGAAACGGAGATTATAAGACTTGCGCGCGTGGTTGCAGGATCGCGCCTGCGGCATTGTTACAAAGTTTAACTTTTTGGGGAAAGTCGGGTTGCTGGCATGGGGGCGATCAAGCGAAGCGGAGAGAAAGCTTGTGCGCCTGAGAGACGTCTAAAAAGGGGGGGGGGGGGGTTTAATTGGGATGGAAATTACCCGGTTCATGG
>JAITEO010000322.1 GCA_031281985.1 Zoogloeaceae bacterium
CATGACATTGCGGATGGTGGCGGGCGAAAGCTCCAGGCCGGAAAATCTGGAAAGCGCCCGCGATCCCACCGGCACGCCTTCGGCGATGTAATGCTCGATCAGGGTCTTCAGGAGGGTGCGGGAACGATCATCCAGCATGGGCATGGACGATTCCAGAAAAGTCGTTGTCGTTTTCGTCGGCATCTTTTCGATTCACTTCCGTGCGCAGGGTCATGTCTTCCGCTTGCGGCGACAGATGGAGTCCGCATCATAACATTTCCCGGCAATTTTCCCGGCGGATTTGCCTGACGTGTAGCGGGCGTATAGAATGGCGGCGCGCGCCGCTCTACCTTTCTATCGCAAGGCGTGTGGCGTTGCCAGATGCCCCGAAAGGGGTTTTATTTTGTTGGAAGGAAGGATAAGCACATGGATCGTTATGCTATTTTTGTGGATGCGGGCTATTTTTTCGCGGCGGGCGCGCAGGCCGCTTTCAAACAGAGTGTCACGCGCCGCCAGGTGGCGTTGAAGTCTTCTCCGGCGGCGATGGTTGCGGATCTGTGCTCGCGGGCGCGGCAAATGGTGGATAACCTGCCCCTGCTGCGCGCGTACTGGTATGACGCCACGCCCGGCCCGCGGCTGTCGATGGAACAATTGGCGCTTGCCATGTTGCCGGGGGTGAAATTGCGGATTGGCGTGCTGAACAGCATGGGACGGCAAAAGGGCGTGGATTCCCTGATCGTTACCGACATCATCGACCTGGCGCGCAACCGCGCCATTGCCGACGCGGTATTGATGACCGGCGACGAGGATTTGCGCGTTGCCGTGCAGGTGGCGCAATCCTTTGGCGTGCGCGTGCATTTGCTGGGCGCGGGCGACATCACCCGCAATGTCAGCGACTTCCTGCAAATGGAAGCCGATTCCGTCACTTCCCTGGAAGATCGCTGGTTCGCCAGCCACCTGGAACTCAACAATTCCTTCATGCCCACGTCGTCGGGGCAGATGCTGGGAAATAGCGGCTTGCCGGAAACGGAAGCGGACGAGGAAGAATTCATCGAAGCGGCGGAAATGTCGATTCATGAAATCCTGGAATACGTCGAGCCGGATCAGATGGCGCAACTGGGACAACATTTCACCTTCCAGAACTTCGTGCCGCCGGAATATGACCGCCGGTTGGTGGCGATGGTTTCCGCCAGCCTGAATGGCCGCAAACTTTCGGTGGAAGAAATCCGCAACCTGCGCGCCCTGTTCGTGCGCACCGTCAAGAAACGCAACAGCAGCGAATCCTCCACATGACGCGCGCCAGGCGCGGTAGTTTTGCCTCCCCCCCTGACAAGGAGGGATTGAGGGGGGTTTGCGGCGGTTCGGCTTGCGTCGGGCGGTTGCTTCCTGTTCTTCACTGCCGCAAACCCCTCCCCTGCCCTCCCTTTCTCAGCGCTGCGTTTGTCTCCTCCGCTTTGGTTCGCACCCGCATGGACGGAACTTCTGGCAAGCGGACAGAATTTTTGCTATAAGGGGGCGTCGAAAAGCGGGACTGTATTTGCTTTTTGACGTACTTTGACAAACTCTTCTCGTTTCCTGTGAGTCCATCATGAAAAACATCCTGTTGTCTGTAGCCAAGTGGGTTTCCCTGGTCCTGGCGGGGCTGGCCTTGTTGGGTTGTGTATTGTCCCTGTTTGTCGTCCTGAAGACCTTTGGGCCGACGGGGTTCGATACGCCCGAATTTTCCGAAGACATCCTGACCAAGGATCGGACATCCAGAAGGCTGTGGGATACCGGAACGATAGATCGGGAAGCCGAACAGGAAAAACTGAAAGTCACCAACAAGTATGGCGAGAAGATCCTTGCCATCATCAAGGAACACAACCTGCTGACGACCAAGACCGACCATGTGATCGAATGGCTGATCGACGAGGTGCCGGAAGACCGGCGCGATGATTTCGTCTCGGGGTGGCAGGAGTTCCTTGCCGACGGGGTGGCGTACCTGAAAAAAGCGGAAAAGTTCCAGGCCAACGACAAATCGACGGACTACCTGACGGAAATCTTCCGCACCCAGTTTCGTGACGCATTGAATCAGGTGAGTGTCGCGGAAACCCTCGAACAGGCCAAACGGCTAACGGCGTTCGGTGTGGCGGTTGCGCTGGCCCTGCTGTTTTCCGTGGCGATGATCGTGCCGGTGCTGGTGCGCATCGAACACAACACCCGTCCCGGCGAATTACGCGCGCCCGCGGCGTCCGGCGCCAAGCCCGCGTCCAAGATCGAACCGACCGCCACGACCGGGATCGCCGCCGCCGCGACGGTCGTGTGTCCGCAGTGCGCGGCGACGGTAAGCGCGGATGACGTGTTCTGCGGCGAATGCGGCGCGTCCTTGCGTTAGCCTTGCCATGTTTTGCGCACACTGCCGCTCCTTGCTTCCCGCGGGAGCGAAATTCTGCAAGTCCTGCGGCAAGGCGGTCGCAACGACGCACACCTGTCCGCGGTGCCATGCCGCCTTGCCTGCGGACGCGAAATTCTGCAAGGCTTGCGGCGCGCATCTGACGGCGCAAGAAGAGATTGCAAAAGCGCCCGCGCCAGAGCATCCGCCGTTGCAGGGCGGGAATTTGCCGGAGAAGATTGCGGAGGCGTCCGCGCCAGAGCCGCTGGTAGCGGAACCCCCTGCCCGCGCCGCCGCCGCGCCTGCGCCCAGCGCGCCGCTCGTTGCGCCGCCCAGCGCATCGCCCATTGCGCCGCCCGTTGCGCCTGCCGCCCCCAAAACGGGCGGAAAAAAGCGTCTGGTATTCGTG
>JAITEO010000183.1 GCA_031281985.1 Zoogloeaceae bacterium
CAGGGGAGGGGCAACCGCGCGTATTGGTATGGCTGTAGGGGCGCACTGCGTGCGCCCGCAAATCATTCGCCGCGTGACGGCCAACGGGTGCACGCAGTGCGCCCCTACGACAAACCTCAAGGCCGCGCTGGTTTTTCGTTGCCGATCGAGACCGGCAAAAAGTAGGGCTTCACTTTTTGCCGCTTCCCAATAACCCCTCCCCAGCCCTCCCCTTGTCAGGGGAGAGAGGTGGGCAGCGCTTCGTTGGGGATGGACGCGGCTACGGAATACAGACCACGTACCACAAAGCGAGCGCAGCGAGCGCTCTGTCTTCTGTCTTCTGTCTTCTGTCTTCTGATTCCTGATTCCTGATCCCTGATCCCTGATCCCGTCTGTAACCGAAGAAGAAAAGCCCGTAGAATTCGTCTTTTCAAATTTGGGAGAAGTTTCCGTGACCCGTATTATTGTTGTGACTTCCGGCAAGGGCGGCGTGGGCAAGACCACGACCAGCGCCTGTTTTGCTTCCGGGCTTGCCCTGCGTGGCTTCAAGACTGCCGTGATTGATTTCGACGTGGGGTTGCGGAATCTGGATCTCATCATGGGGTGCGAGCGGCGCGTGGTCTATGACCTGATCAACGTCATCAACGGGCAGGCCACGCTGAATCAGGCGCTGATCAAGGACAAGCACTGCGAAAACGACAACCTCTACGTGCTGCCCGCCTCGCAGACCCGCGACAAGGACGATCTGAGCGAGGAAGGCGTGGAAAAAATCCTGCACGAACTCGAACACATGGGCTTTGAATACGTCGTCTGCGATTCGCCCGCCGGCATCGAGCATGGGGCTGTCATGGCGCTCACCTTCGCGGACGAGGCGCTGGTCGTCTCCAATCCGGAGGTTTCTTCCGTGCGCGATTCCGACCGCATCCTCGGCATTCTGCAGGCGAAATCGCGGCGCGCCATCAACGGGGACGATCCCGTCAAGGAGCATCTGTTGATTACCCGCTATTCGCCCAAGCGGGTCGATGAGGGGGAAATGCTTTCCTACAAGGACATCCAGGAAATCCTGCGCATTCCCATCATCGGCGTCATTCCCGAATCCGAAAGCGTGCTGCACGCTTCCAACCAGGGCACGCCCGCCATCCATCTGCCGGATTCCGACGTGGCCGAAGCCTACAAGGATGTCGTCGCCCGTTTCCTGGGCGAAACGCAGCCCTTGCGCTTCGTGGATTATGAAAAGCCGGGGCTGTTCAAGCGCCTGTTCGGAGGGAAATGAGCATGGGTTCCCTCTTTTCCCGCCTGTTTCGGCAAAAGCCCAGAACCGCGGACATCGCCCGGGAACGGCTGCAACTCGTCATCGCGCATGAGCGCAACAGCCAGAACAACACCCCGGATTTTTTGCCCGCCCTGCAAAAGGAACTGGTCGCCGTGATTTCCCGCTACGTGTCGGTCAATCCCGAAGACATCAAGGTCTCCCTGGAAAAGGAAGGCAATTGCGAAATCCTGGAAGTCAACATCATGCTGCCGGAAATCCGGCTTGCGTCTCCTGCCGCCGCGCCCTGAAAACCCGCCATGTCCGCCCGTCATCCCATCATCGCCATCACCGGTTCCTCCGGCGCGGGGACGAGCACGGTGCGCGCGGTCTTCGAGGGCATCTTCCGGCGCGAGGCGGTGAGTGCGGCCATTGTCGAGGGCGACAGCTTCCATCGCTACGAACGCGCTGCCCTGCGCCGCATGAATGAGGTGCGCGAGGAAAACGGCGAAGCGCGCATCTCGCTCTTCGGGCCGGAGGCCAATCTCTTTGCCGAACTGGAAACACTGTTTCGCGTCTATGGCGAAAGCGGCACGGGGAAATACCGTCATTACCTGCACGACCGGGAGGAAGCCGAACGCTACGGCCAGACGCCCGGCTCCTTCACGCCCTGGGAAGACCTGCCGCCCGATACCGATCTGCTGTTCTATGAAGGGCTGCATGGCGCGGTGCGCACGCCGGAAATCGACGTGGCGCGGCACCCGGATCTGCTGATTGGCATCGCGCCCGTCGCCAATCTGGAATGGATACAGAAAATCCACCGCGACACCCGGATGCGCGGCTATTCCCGCGAGGCCGTCACCCGCACCATCCTCGCGCGCATGCCCGATTACCTGCAATACGTCGTGCCGCAGTTCAACCTGACGCACATCAATTTCCAGCGCGTACCCGTGGTCGATACCTCGGACCCGGTGGGCGCGCGCGACATCCCCGCCAACAGCGAATCCCTGGTGGTCATCCGGTTCGCCAACCCCAGGGGCGTGGATTTTCCCTATCTGCTCAGCATGATCCAGGGCGCTTTCATGAGCCGCGCCAACACCATCGTGATTCCCGGCGATCGCCAGGACCTGGCCATGCAGTTGATTTTCACGCCGCTCCTCTGGCGTCTGATGGCGCTGCGGCACAGCGACAGTTGAGCGATGGAAGATCCCGTCCCTTCGCACACCCTGCTGCTGGTCGATGACAAGGCCGATGTGCTCGCCGCCCTGCGCCGCATGCTGCGTCCGGACGGCTACAAGATCCTCACCGCCCTGGGCGGCGCGGCCGGACTGGACATCCTGGAAAAGCAGCCGGTGGATGTGATTCTCAGCGAACAGAGAATGCAGCACATGAGCGGCGTGGAATTCTTAAGCCAGGCAAGAAACCTCCAGCCACACTGCGTGCGCATGGTGCTCACCGGCTACCTGGAAATCCAGTCCATCGCCAAGACGGTAAACGAGGGCGCGATCTACAAAATCCTCACCAAACCCTGGGACGACGAGCAACTGCGCGCCGCGCTGCGCGAAGCCTTCGCCTACAAGCAACTCGCGGACGACAACCGGCGGCTGGCGGGAGAACTCTCCCAGGCCATGCTCCTCGCCAACCAGCGCCTCCAGGCCCTGCTGGAAGAAAAACAGCATCAGCTCCAGCGCGATGAAAAAATACTGAACGTCCTGCACGAAGTCATCCAGCTCCTGCCCCTGCCGCTGCTGGGCGTCGATGATTCTGGCATGATCGCCGCCATCAACGAGGCGGCGCAACGGGCTTTTGGCCGCGAGGATACCCTGTTTCTCGGCCAGCAGATTTCCACCCTGCTGCCGCCGGAATGGTTGCGCGCGATGGAGGCAAAAAAGGAAGAGACCAACGGCATGGCCTTCACCGCGCCGGACGCGCGTTCCTACCGCCTTTTTTGCCGCGCGCTGGGGCAACATTCCGCGGCCAGCGGCAAACTGTTCATCTTCCTCCCCGACAAAACGTGACCCGCGAAGAAAACCCCGGCCAGACGGCACCGCAAGCGGCAAAAGACGAGATCGCCCGCGTGTTGCAGGCGCGCTTTGTCCACGCGGGCGCGCATTCCGGCGCGCGGGAACTCTGCCGCATCCTGATCCAGTACCGCCTGCGGCAACTCGCGGAAAAGAACGCATGAGCCAAACGCCGCCCCTCTTGAGCGAAGCACGCCTGTGCCAGGCCATTGCCGCCTTGCCGGGATTGCCGCCGCTGGTAGCCGATTTGCTGGCGGAGATGGAGCATGCCGAAGGGCTGAACTTTTCCGTCCTGGCGCAGCGCATTACCGCCGATCAGGGGTTGGCGCTGCGGGTTCTGCGTCTGGCGAATTCTTCCTTTTATGGTTTGAGCGGACGGGTGGCGAGCATAGAGGACGCCATTGTCATTCTCGGTCTGCGCGCGCTCTATACGTTGGTGCTGAACGCCGCCGCCATGCGCGCCATCACCCGTCCGCCCTGCGCGGGCTTTAACGAACTGGCGTTCTGGCGGCATTCCATCGCGGTTGCCGTCGCCGCGCGCGCGTTGGCGCTCGCCTGCCGCAAGAACCCGGACATTGCCTTCACCCACGGCCTTCTGCACGACATTGGCCAACTCTTGCTGGCAAGCTGCTTTCCGGACGAATATCGCCAGACGCTTGTCTGCGCGCATGAGCACGCCGCCACGCGCCTGAACGACGAACGCGCCCTGCTCGGCGTGGAACACGCCCAGGCGGGCGCGCTGCTGGCGGCGCAATGGGGACTGCCGCCCGAACTCGTCACCGCCATCGCCCAACACCACGCCCCGGAGAGCGAGGCCGCCGATCTCCTGCACCTCGCCGACATCCTGGCGCACGCCCTCCTGGAAGACGACACGCCCATCCCGCCCCTCTCCCCCGCCGCCTGGCAACGCCTGGCATTGGACGAAACGAAGCTCCTCCCCGTCCTGGCGCGCATCGACCACGACTTCGAGGAAACCTGCAAGGCACTGCTGGTCGGATGACGGATGACAGAAGACTGAGGACAGAGGACAGAGCGCTCGCTTTGTGGTCTGTGGCCGATAGTCTGTAATGGGGTGCAATCCAAAGTGGAGGAAACAAAACGCAGCGCCGCCGCTTGCCGTTCCCTCTCCCCCAATCCTTTGGGGGAGAGGGTGCCCGATAGGGCGGGAGAGGGCTTGCACCCTGCAAGGGGGCGGCACGGCACGTTGTCCGGGGTTTTTCTGGGAAAGTTGCAGTTTGCAAGAGCGCTACGTACCGCATGGAACGATGCCCTCTCTCGGCCTTCGGCCACCCTCCCCCGCAAGCGGGGGAGGGGACGGCAAACATTCGTGCTTCGCCTGGAAAGATTTTTCCTCCACTTTGGATTGCACCCGTTGCGCATGTCATTCCTTGAAATGTAGTCTTGCTG
>JAITEO010000040.1 GCA_031281985.1 Zoogloeaceae bacterium
CCGCGCCCACCTTGAGCGCGCCGGTGCCGCCCAGCGCCTGGATGGTGACGACGGAACCATTGCGCGCCCGTTCGGAGGCCGCGCCAAAGATCAGATCGCGCACGGCCTGGTTGTAGGCGGCGTTACCGTCGATCGGCTGGTAGCCGCGCGGCGCTTGCGCCTTCAGGCGAATTTCCTCCGCAGCCTTGACCGCCGCAAGCAAGGGCAGCTTGCCGTTATCATCGTAATAGACGCCCACGCCCAGATTCACCTTGGTTGTGCGGGTATCGGCATTGAACGCCTCGGTCAGCCCAAGAATCGGGTCACGGGGCGCCATTTCAACATGGGCAAAAAGCGAAGCGGTCATGATGTCTCCAGTCGTCAATCTGTGCGGGGCAACGCCCCGGTTGTGGGGTTGAAAGAACATTGAATTTTATCATGCGGTAAAACAGAGGCAGCAAAAAGAAAAACCCCTTTGCAGGGCGATTGCACCATATTGCTCCGCGTGTTTCCGTGGAGCCGAAAAGGAGGGCATCCCGATATTTTGTGTCCTACGCCATGCGCAGGCGCTTGTTCTTGATGCCGAGTTTGCAGGGAGTATCCTGCCGCCCGTCGTTTCCCGCTCCGATTCCACCATCGCCAGCGTTTTCAGACCCGGGAAGGTGGATTGCGGGTCTATCCACGCGACACGCTCCGTGACCCATTCGTGACCAATGCCGGCGGGATCTATCCGTCCGTGCCCCTTCTCTATCTTCACGTCTCCCGCCGCCTCCTTTTGTGCCGGCGCCTCCAGCAAAGCACGCACCTCCTTGCGCAGTGTGCCCTGGTTACCATTGAGCGCCAGCACGCAGTCCACCCCGATCGGCCCCCCTCTGTCTCCTGTCCCCCTGCCCCCGATTGCGGTAATATGCCCGACATCCATCACTGTATTGCAGGGTCATGTCCATGGAAGTGGAGCTTGCCGGGAAACGTCATGAGAAAGAGGCGCGTGCGCGGCTTTTCGATATGTTGGCGCTTGGCGACACGGTTTTTTTCGGCTTTCGGCAGGAAGCGGACGGGCGGCGGCTGCTTTGGGTGAGTCCCAACGCGGCGCGCGTCCTGGGGTATGCAAAGGCGGCGATACTGGCGCCGGGCTGGTGGCGTTCCGCCGTGCTGGCGCAGGACATGGAAATCGCGCAATCCGCAAACGAGGAAAAGACCTATCGTCTCCGGCAAAACGCGGGGCGCTTGTTGTGGATACGCGAACGTCTGGCGCGCTCGCCCCAAAGCGCCGGCGACGCGCCGGAATGGCTGGGCGCGTGGAGCGACATCAGCCCGGAAAGGGAAGCGGCGCTCATGGGCGCGGCGCGCGCGAAAATTTATCCGCTCCTGGAAAACAACGCCCTGACCGAGGCGCTGAATGTCATTATCCGCAGCGCGGAAGAAGCGTTTCCCGACTGGCGCGCGGCCTTCTGGCTGTTCGATGAGAGCGGACGGAATTTTTCCCTGAAAACCGCGCCCGACATGGACAAGGCCTATCGCTCCGGAATGATGGACGTGCTGGAGCATTACGGTTGCGCGACGCACGCCCTGCACCAGGATACGCCGGTCTTCGTCGGCAATATCGCGCAGGCGGCGGAATGCGCCCATTGTCCGCAGCGCGTGAAGATGCAGGCGCTGCAACGCGGGGCGGGCTGGCAGGCGTTGTGGTCGCAACCGTTGCCGCACGCGGGCAAGACGCCGCTGGGCACGATGAATCTCTATTCCCGTCTGGCGATTGCGCCGGATACCGCCATGCAGGAGACCATCCGGCAACTCGCCGCCGAAGCCAGCCACGCCATTCTCTTCCTGCAAATGGCGCAGCGGGTGCGCCAGGCGGAAGTCGTGCTGGCGCTGACGCATGACGGCGTTATCGTCACCGATCTCGCGCCGCGCATCGTGTATGTCAATCCGGCCTGGTGCGACATCAGCGGCTACACTCCGGAAGAGGCCGGGGGCAACAATCCCTCGTTGGTGAAATCCGGCGCGCAGAACGAAAGTTTCTACCGGCAGATGTGGGCCGTGCTCACCTCGAAGGGCGAATGGCAGGGCGAGATCGTCAATCGGCACAAGAACGGCGACAACGCGCCGCATTTTCTGAGCATCCGCGGCGTATGCGACCCCAAAGGCGCGCCGACGCATTACGTGGGCGTATTGACGGACTTATCGCGTATAAAACAGAGCGAACACGAGCGCGACCATGACCCCGTCACCCAGCTTCCCAACCGCCGCTGGGCGCAACAGCGCCTGGAGGCCGCCCTCGAAGCGGCCGCGCACAGCAAGCGCTGCGTGGGGCTGATGTGCATCGGCCTGCACCATTTCGAGACCATCAACGACAGCTTCGGCCACCAGACGGGCAATCGCGTGTTGCATCTCCTGGCGCAACGCATCCAGGAGCGGATGCGCGGCAAGAATACCCTGGCGCGCCTGGACGGCAGCGATTTCATATTGATCCAGGAATACGTCAAGCATCCGGATGAAGTGGCGCACATGGCGCAAATCGTGCTGGACATCCTGCACCAGCCCATCACCATCGACGGCAAGCGCGAAATCAGCGTCAGCGCCTCGGTGGGCATCAGCCTGTATCCGGATGACAGCAAGAACGCCAACGACCTGATACAACACGCGGGCACCGCCATGTACCACGCCCGCAACCAGGGACGCAACACCTTTTGCTTCTACACCGCGCAGTTGAGCCTGCAAATGCGCCAGCGCCTGCATCTGGAAACCCAGATGCGCCAGGCGCTGGAATGCCACGAGTTCCAGCTTTTCTACCAGCCGCAGGCGGACATGGTCAGCGGCCGGATCAACGGCGTGGAGGCGCTGATCCGCTGGAACAGCCCGGATTTTGGCGTCATCCCGCCCGCGGAATTCATTCCGATCGCGGAACAGAGCGGCCTGATCCTGCCGATGGGCGCGTGGGTGCTGGACGAAGCCTGCCGCCAAACGCGCCTCTGGCTGGACGAAGGTCTGCCGCCGGTCACCACGGCGGTGAATGTTTCCGTGCACCAGTTCAAATCGAAGAACCTGGTCGCCGTCGTCGAGGCCGCCCTGCGCGAACACAACCTGCCCGCGCATTGCCTGGAAATCGAATTGACGGAAAGCGCGTTTTTCGGCAACGCGGAAGAAGCCATCATCATCTGCCGGCAATTGCATGATATGGGCATCCGGCTGGCGCTGGATGATTTCGGCACCGGGTATTCCTCGCTGGCGCACCTGTCGCGCCTGCCTTTCGACAAGATCAAGATCGACCAGTCCTTCGTGCGCGACATTACCTCCAACCCCACCAATGCCGCCATTGCCGGCGCCACCATCATGCTGGCGCAGAGCCTGCACATGTCGGTGCTGGCCGAGGGCGTGGAAACCGAAAGCCAGCTCGATTTCCTGCGTCAGCGCGGTTGCGCCGCCCTGCAGGGCTTTTTCTTCAGTCATCCGCTGGACGCAAGCGAGTGTTCCCGTTTCCTGCACGCCGCCAAAAAGCTGCCCAGCGCGCCCTGCGCGGAACTCCGGCAACGCACCTTGCTGCTGCTGGATGACGAACCCAATATCCTGCAATCCCTGCGCAGGCTGTTCCGCATGGATGGCTACAAGGTGCTTTCCACCACCGACCCCAACGAAGCCTTCGATCTGCTGGCGCGCAACCGGGTGCAGGTGGTGAT
>JAITEO010000177.1 GCA_031281985.1 Zoogloeaceae bacterium
TTCAGCTTCCGCCCAATCCTGCTCTTCTGCTTCTTCTTTCATAGACGCCTCCTCGAAACATGAAATTACTGCACTCCGCTTCGAGGCTAACATCATAAGTGACTGTTTACAAGGGATTATTAGGATGTGGGTAAAGATCGGCCCACGAAGGGGGGAGGACAGCAAGCGGCGGCACTCCGTCTGAGACAAATTATTGATATAACATCCTCCACTTTTCATTGCCCTCCGGACGGGAAAATGCGAAAAAACGGAGGAAATGGAGAGAAAAAAGCTTGCCAAAAGGGTGGGGCGCTCCTATGGCGCGTTGTCTCCTGTCCCCAGATCCCCCCACAGGTTTTGCAGGACGGCCAATGCGGCGACGCCTGCGGTCTCGGTGCGCAGGATTCTGGGGCCCAGGCATAGCGGCAGGAAACCGGACGCGCGCGCGGCGGCGATTTCCTGCGCGTCCAGGCCGCCTTCCGCGCCGATCAGGAGCGTGACTTCCTGTACGGCGTTTTTCGTCCTCGCCCATGCCGACAGCCCGGTTTCGGCCTCTGGCGTAAAAAGCAGTTTCCATCCGGGCAGGGTACGGCCTTCCTGTATCAACCAGTCTTCCAGCGGTTTGATGGGGAAAATCTCTGGCGGGCGGTTGCGGCCACACTGTTCGCAGGCGGCAAGCGCCACGGCCTGCCAATGGCTTTCGCGTTTTTGCTGGCGTTCGCCGGAAAGCCGCATGACGCTGCGCCGGCTGGCAAGCGGCTGGAAAATCCGCACGCCCAGTTCCACCGCCTTTTGCAGGCTGAAATCCATCTTGTCCGCCGTCTGCGCCGCTTGCGCCAGCGTGACGCGCAGCGGCGACTCGCGTTCCACGTCCCGCCACTCGCCCAGACGCGCGCGCGCCCTGGCCTTGCCGGTAAGGGAAAGCACCGCCGGGTATTCGCCACCCCTGCCGTTAAACAGCGTCACCGCCGCTCCCGGCGGCAGACGCAACACCTGCGCGGCATGGCGGGCGACGGCCTCCGGCAGGTCGACTTCCATGCCGGAAGCCAGCGGCAGATCACAGAAAAATCTTGGCGCGTTCATCGGATGCTATTATCGGCGCTTTCGCGTCGGATGTCCGTGTTGGGAAAGTTGGGGAAGGAAGCGGCAAGACGGCAAAATCCCCTGCTTTTTTTGGCGCACACCTTGGAGGATATGGATATGGTTGCCTTGACCACGCCCGTTTGTGATTTTGGCTGGATAGCGCCGGATTTTTCCCTGCCCGGCGTCGATGGCCGCGTGCACAGTCTCGCCTCCGCCAGCGGCCCGCGGGGGGTGCTGGTCATGTTCCTCTGCAATCACTGCCCGTACGTGCAGGCCATCTTGCCGCGTCTGGTGGAGGATTGCCGCCAATTGCAAACGCTCGGCCTGGGCGCAATCGCCATCATGAGCAACGATACCGACGCCTATCCCGCGGACGACCTGCCCCACATGCAGGCGCTGGCGGCGCGTCTGGACTTTCCCTTTCCCTATGTGCTGGATGCCACGCAGGAAGTCGCCCGCGCCTATGGCGCGGTGTGCACCCCGGATTTCTTCGGCTTCAACGCCCGCCGCGAACTGCAATACCGGGGACGCTTCGATGCTTCCGGCACGAGCGCCGACCCCACCGCCCGCCGCGAACTGCTGGCCGCCATGACGCAGATTGCCCAAACCGGCCAAGGCCCGAAAGCGCAAGTGGCCTCCATCGGCTGCTCCCTGAAATGGCGCGCCTGATTTTTCTGATCCCTGACTCCTGATTCCTGACCCTCTGATGCCCGACCCGCACCAACTCCGGCCCGCTGTAGAGCGCGTGCTGCAAGACACTGCCGAACGCGAGATATTGCCGCGTTTTCTCAAGGTGGATGGCAAGATGAAGGCGGATGGTTCCGCCTTTTCCGCCGCCGACATTGCCGCGCAGGAAAGCCTGATGGAAGCCCTCTCCCGGCTTGCCGATCTGCCGATGATCGGCGAGGAAATGCCGGAAAAGCTACAAAAGGACGCCTGGGATCGGGGGTTTGCGGAGGGCGTCTGGGTGATGGACCCCATCGACGGCAGCACCAATTTCCTTGCCGGCCTGCCGCAGTTTGCCGTTTCCGTGGCGCTGATGCGCCAGGGGCGTCCGGTATTGGGCGTCTCCTACCTGCCGCTGATGCGGGAAATGTTTTCCACAAGTCTGGGCGGCGGCGTCTGGCGCAATGGCGCAAGGCTTCCCGCTGCCAGCGCCGTCGCGCACAAGGCGGTGGCCGATACGGTGGCCTGCATCGATTTCAAGCGCCTGCCGCCGCAACTGTCCCTAGCCATCGTGCATGAAGCGCCCATTTATTCGCAACGCAATTTCGGTTCTTCCGTGCTCGACTGGTGCTACCTCGCCGCCGGACGCGTAGACGCCATCACCCACGGCAGCGAACGGCTCTGGGACTACGCGGCGGGTTGGTTGATGACGGAAGAAATGGGCGGGTGCGTCGCCACCTTCGAGACAGACGACTTCGCCGCCGCCTCCCCCTGGAAACGCTCGATCATCGCCGCCCGCGACCCGGAACTGTTCCGCCTCTGGCGCGACTGGCTCAGGGGGCAGATGTCAGAGGACTGAGGACAGAGGACAGAAGACAGAGCGCGCGCGTTGCGCGCTTTGTGGTCAGTGGTCTGTATTCCGTGGGCGCGTTCATCCCCAGCGAAGCGCGGCCAAACGCCCTCCCCTGACAAGGGGAGGGTCGGGGAGGGGTTTGGCGGCGGCAGGAATCAGGAGGCAGATGTCAGGAGACAAAGGAATCATGCGGTGCGCCGGTAAGAAATCTGCCTCCTGCCTCCTGTGCAGACTGAACTGCCGCTACCCCCCACAATCCCCCCATGTCAGGGGGGAAGTCAATCGTCGACTTTCGGGCAATCTTACCGCACCG
>JAITEO010000181.1 GCA_031281985.1 Zoogloeaceae bacterium
GAAACCCTGCCCTGGCGGGAAGAAATATGACGCAGATGGCATAAAATCCCGTCAAGTCTCCGCGTTTTGATACTCAAAATGAGAAATTACGCTACCAGCACAGATTACCTCTCCGCTTATAGCGTCTGGAAAAGAGTTTTGCAAAAGGCTCTATTGGCAGGATGAAAGACCGTTTTTCTTCTCCTTGGGCGGATCAGAAGGAATGCCGGGAGCGTACTACCGGCAAGGGGAATGACAAGGGAAAATTGGGAGTGGGGAAAGACCTGTGCCCCCTTCAATCCCGTCCATCTCGGGAGCATGGCAACGCGGCAATCCACAGGGCGATTCCGCTATCTTAAAACGGCAAGGCAAACGGAAAGGCCATTTGCGCCGTTTGCCAGGACATGCCACATGCTGTCCGCCAGGACTGGATTGCCACGGTGCTCACGCCATCGCGCCGCGCTGTCTCCGGCATCCGGGAATCTCGGATGCTCCCTTTTCCCGCAAGGTTTATATCTTTTTTGAATAAGCAAGGAAACGAATTCGCCATAAGCAAAGCGAATTTTTGTATTTCCCCTTCACGGACAAGGCTTTCATCATTCGCTCCATTATCTTTATCCTTGGAGCCTGCAACATGTCTTTATCATTTCTCAAACATCAGGATGTCGTCGCCGGATCGCTGTTTTTCCTGACTGGCGTGGTGGTGGTGGCGGGCGCTTGCCAGTATCCGCTGGGTTCCGCCATGCGCATGGGCGCTGGGTATTTCCCGCTGTTGTTGGGCGGGTTCCTGGCGATTCTGGGCGCGGCGGTGTTGTTGCGCGCATTTTTCGCGCGGCAGAAGCATCTCGTCGAGCGCCTGATGCTCAAGCCCATGTTGCTGATTGGCGCGGGGGTGCTCGCCTTTGCCGGTCTCTTGGGCAGCATCGGGCTTGCGGCGGCGAGTTTCCTGCTCATCGCTCTGAGTGGTCTTGCGCACCAGGAATCCCGCCTGCGCGAGCTTTTGCCGCTGGGACTCGCCATGGCGCTCTTCGGCGCGGGCGTGTTCGTCTGGGGGCTGGGGTTGCCCTTGCCGCTGCTGCCCGCCTGATCCGTTCGGCATGGAACTGATTTCCCATCTGGGCATCGGCCTGGAAGCGGTGCTCACCTGGCAGAATCTGGGGTATTGCTTTCTCGGCGTCCTGCTCGGCACCCTGATCGGCGTCCTGCCGGGACTGGGGCCGGTGGCGACCATCGCCATGCTCTTGCCGGTCACCTATGGCCTGCCGCCGCTCTCCGCCCTCATCATGCTCGCCGGAATCTACTACGGCGCGCAGTATGGCGGCTCCACGACGGCGATCCTCGTCAATCTGCCGGGCGAATCCTCCTCCGTCGTCACCTGTCTGGACGGCTACGCGATGGCGCGCCAGGGACGCGCGGGCGTCGCCTTGGGCATCGCGGCGCTGGGTTCCTTCTTCGCGGGAACGGTAGCCACCCTGATCATCGCCGCCGCCGCCTCGCCGCTGGCGGAATTCGCGCTCAAATTCGGCCCAGCGGAATACTTCTCTCTCATGCTTTTGGGATTGATCGCGGCGGTGGTGCTCGCCCAGGGGGACGTCTTCAAGGCCATCGCCATGGTGGTGGCCGGGCTGATCCTGGGGCTTGTCGGCACCGACGTGAGTTCGGGCGCGGAACGCTTCACCTTCGGCATACCGGAACTGGCCGACGGCATCAGCTTCGTCGTCTTGTCGATGGGGTTGTTCGGCATTGCCGAAATCATCATCAACCTGGAACGCGGCGGCGGACGGGACGTATTTTCGACGCACATCGGCAGCCTCCTGCCCAAACGCGAGGACCTGCGGCAATCCGTAAAACCCATCCTGCGCGGCACGGTGCTGGGATCGCTTCTCGGCATCCTGCCCGGCGGCGGCGCGGTGCTTTCCTCTTTTTCCGCCTACACCTTGGAAAAGCGCATCGCCCATGACCCTTCGCGTTTCGGCAAGGGCGCAATCGAGGGCGTCGCCGGGCCGGAGGCCGCCAACAACGCGGGCGCGCAGACTTCCTTCATTCCGCTGTTGGTGATGGGGCTGCCCTCCAACGCGGTCATGGCCCTGATGGTAGGCGCGATGATGATCCACGGCATCGTGCCCGGCCCGCAGGTGATGGAGGAACGTCCCGCCCTCTTCTGGGGACTGATCGTCAGCATGTGGATCGGCAATCTCTTCCTGGTGCTGCTCAACATGCCGCTGATCGGGCTGTGGGTGCGTCTTTTGAAGGTGCCCTACCGGCTGCTTTATCCGGTGATCCTTCTTTTTTGCTGCGTCGGCGTCTACAGCATCAACAACAGCGCCTTCGATGTCGGGCTGACGCTTTTCTTCGGGATGCTGGGCTATCTCTTCATCAAGCTCAACTGCGAACCCGCGCCGCTGCTCCTGGGGTTCGTGCTCGGCCCGATGATGGAAGAAAACCTGCGCCGCGCCATGCTGCTTGCGCGCGGAAACGCCCTCGTCTTTTTCGAGC
Source organism: Zoogloeaceae bacterium (assembly GCA_031281985.1). GTDB lineage: Bacteria > Pseudomonadota > Gammaproteobacteria > Burkholderiales > Rhodocyclaceae > Azovibrio. The sequence continues at coordinate 2,476 of JAITEO010000181.1, forward strand.
GCCCCATCAGCCTCACGCTGCTCATCGCTTCCGTCCTGCTCCTCTGCGTCCTGGCCTGGCCCAAGGCGCGCAGGGTACGCGATATTGCCTTCCAGGAGAATTGACATGACAACCACAACGTCCGCCCCCGCCGTTTCCCTGCTGCAAGAAGCAGAAGATTCCGCCATCCAGGAAGGGCTTGCCGTGCTGGATGAATTCATCGCGGCCTTCAATGCCGAGGATTCCCTGCGCTGGAGCAAGACCCTGCATTACCCGCATGTCCGTATCGCGGGGGGAAGTGTCACGATCTGGCAAAGCCCGGAAGACTACGCTTCCAGCAATGACATTTCGCTTTTGCGGAAAACGGGCTGGCATCACAGCCGCTGGGATTTTCGCCATCTCGTGCAGGCGGACGCGGACAAATTGCATCTTGCCGTCCAATTTACCCGCTATGACGCGAAGGACCACGCGCTGGGACGATTCCAGGCGCTCTACGTCCTGACCCGGCAACAGGGACGCTGGGGCGTGCAGGCGCGTTCCAGCTATGCCGGTGTGCTCGCATCTGGCGTCGCGTTCTGAAGGGGCATTGCATGAAAATCAGGATTCTTTGCCGCGCGTTGTGCTTTTTCTGCCTGTTGGGACTGGCCACCGTCCTCCACGCGGAAGACCGCTATCCCGTGCGTCCGATCAAGGTCATCGTGCCCTATCCGGCGGGCGGCATCATCGATATCGCCGCTCGCATCGTCAGCGAACGGATTGCACAGGATTGGGGACAGGCCATCCTCGTGGAAAACCGTCCGGGCGCCAACGGCAACATTGGCGCGACCGCGGTCAAGAACGCGGCGCCGGATGGCTACACGCTTCTCGTCGGTTCCACCTTCCTGGTCACGAATCCTCTTCTGGACGATACCGCCAAGGTCGGCAGCCAGGATTTCGCGCCGATTGGCACCCTGGGGGTTCCGCCCAACCTGTTGGCGGTTCCCGCTTCGTCTCCCGCAAAAAACCTCGCGGAATTCGTCGCGCTTGCCAAATCCAGGCCCGGCCAGTTGAACACGGCCAATCCGGGCGTCGGCAGTTCCAATCACCTGGGAACGGAGGCGTTCATGCTGGCAGCCGGCGTCGATCTCGTGCTGGTCGGTTACAAGGGACAACCGCCTTTCATTCCGGATTTGCTGAACGGACAACTGGATTTCGTCTTCATTTCCGCAGGACTCGCCACCGCCCACGTCCGCTCCGGCAAGTTGCGCCCGCTGGCGGTCAGCTACGACAAACGCCTGAAGAATTACCCCGAAATTCCCACGGTGGGCGAACTGGGTTATCCAGAAGCCTCCGTATTGCCCTGGACAGGCATTTTTGCTCCGGCGGGAACGCCCGCTCCCATTTTGAAGCAATGGGCGTCCGAATTGAAAAAAGCGTTGCAGGACCCGGAAGTCATCCGTCGTTATGACGCCATGGAAGCCGTCAATCCCGGTCTTTTCCTGGGGGATTTCGCCCACTTCCTGGAAAAAGAAAACACCCGTTGGCAAAAGCTGATCCAGGAACGCCATCTTCAGCACCAGCCTTGAAAAACCCGAAAACGAAAGGTTTGCAATCCCATGTCCCCTCTTCCTTACATCCAGATGAAAGTCCAACGTTTTCATGCCCGCGTAAATCCTGCGCGCTTCCTTCTCCTGGGAGGTTGCCTGATCCTGTCGTGCTTCCTTGCGCAAGGCGCGCAGGGCGCGGAATATCCGGAGCGCCCGATCAAGCTGGTGGTGCCCTTTCCGCCCGGCGGCCCCACGGACATCGTGGCGCGGCCTTTTGCCGAGGCCTTGTCGCAATCCCTGGGGCAAGCCGTCGTCATCGAGAATCGCGGCGGCGCGGGCGGCTCGATTGGCGCGGCGGCGGTGGTCAAGTCGCCCGCCGACGGCTATACCCTGCTTCTGGGCACGGTGGGCGTCATTTCCATCAATCCTGGCCTGTACCCGCATCTTGCCTATGACCCGCGCGATCTGACGCCCGTCGCCCTGCTCGCCGCCGCGCCGGTGGCGCTGGTGGCGCATCCTTCGGTGCCCGCCGACGACGTGACCGGATTGCGCAAGCTGGCGGCGGGAGATGCCCTGCGCTTTGGCACGGCGGGCAACGGCACGCCCGGCCACCTGACCGGGGAAATGTTCCGCAGCGCAAGCGGCATCCCCTTGACCCATGTGCCCTACAAGGGAAGCGCGCCCGCCGTGCAGGACTTATTGGGCGGACATCTGGAGCTGGCCTTCGATCCCTTGCAGTCCGTGCTGCCGCATATCCGCGCCGGAAAACTCAAGGCGCTGGGCATCAGTTCCGCGCAGCCTTCGCCGGAACTCCCCGGTGTGCCCACCTTTCTCCAGGCGGGCGTTGCCACGGAAGCCACCGCCTGGTGGGGAATTTTCGCCCCCGCCGCCACACCGCCCGCCATTCTGGATACCCTTGCCCGGCATCTTGCGCGCGCCCGGCAAAACAGTGCGGTGCGGCAGTTGGAATCCCTGGGAATCGAGCTTCTCCCGGAACGCTCCCGCGCGGCGGAAGAGGATTTTTTACGCACGGAAAGTCTCAAGTGGGGCAAGGCGGTGCGGGATTCCGGCGCGCGGGTCGATTGAGAGTGGCACTACATGACGACGATTGCCGAATCGCCCGTTCCCCGCATCCCGCTGGATTACCCTTCCGTGCGGGACGCCGTTGCGGATTACCTGTTGCAGGTCAATCACGGCGTCTATCAGCCGGATCGCAAGAAGGTCCTGTCGGTGCGCAAGACGGATCGCACGGCCTGGCTGCGGGACGTGTCCCCGCCCGTGCGCGGGGAAGTGTTCTATTTCATCGAGGGCGAGCTTTTTTCCGAAAAGGACGCCACTCGCCTGCAAAACGGCGAAACGCCGCAGGAACGGGCGGAGAAATTGCTGGATGGCATCTGGCCGCAATTGCAAATCTGGATCGCCTACGATTTCGCCCGCTCGACCAGCGGCATGAACGCGCCATGAACACCGTGGCCGAACACGCCTATCTCCTCGACCCGTCCGCCCCGGCAGATGACATGCGCCAGGACCCCGGGCAGGCGGCGACGCACCTTGCCGCCTTCATCCGCCAGTTCGTGGAGGAAGACCCGCGCAACGCCCTGCCGGAAGGCGAGCGTCTGCGCATCTGGGGGTCTCCGCTCCTGGGCATCGCCGCCGCCGACGATCCGCTCTTCACGAAACTAAAGACGCCCGGCGTGGTCGGCCCGCTGCATCGCTCGCCCGGAGAATGGCTCTCCGGCGCGCAATCGGTCATCTCCTGGTTCCTGCCCTACAACAAGGCCGTGCGCGCCAGCTATCCGAAAAAATCCCCCCTGCCCTCGCTCGCCTGGGTTTCGGGACGGCGCAACGGAGAAGTCTTCAACAACGTATTGCGCCGCGCGGTGATCCGCTTTCTGGAAAAACACGGCGGACAAGGCGTCGCGCCGAGCAACGAAGCGCACTACCAGGCCATCGGCATGATTCCCCTGTGGTCGGAGCGGCATGCCGCCTTCATCGCTGGACTGGGCAGTTTCGGCATCCACGGTGCGCTGATTACCGCGCTTGGCTGCGCCGGACGCATCGGCAGCGTCATCACCAATCTGGTCTTGCCGCCCACGCCTCGTCCCTACCGGGAGATTTACGAATACTGTCCCTACCCCGATCGCTGCGGCGCGTGCATTCCCCGCTGTCCGGCGCAGGCCATCGGCGCGCAATTCGGCGCGAACTGGCGCGACAACGCCCGTTGCGTCATCCAGGGACGGGACGTGGTGGGCGAATTCTTCAAGGATTGGGGCTACCACTCCTGCGGCCATTGCCTCACCTGGCTGCCCTGCGCCGACCGCATTCCCCGCGCGTCCTCCCCGCGCGCGCAAACGCCAGAGGCTAAAACGCGCGCAGAGGAACCCGAACCCGCTTTTCTTTCCACGGTCTGATACCTTTCCCATGTCCTCTTACGATTACCTCATCATCGGCGGCGGTAGCGCGGGCTGCGTGCTCGCCAACCGTCTTTCCGCAAATGGCCGCCACCGGGTCGCCCTCATCGAAGCCGGAGGCGAGGGGCGGCATCCCTCGTTTCACATTCCTGTGGGCTACGTCTGGAACCGCGTTCATCCGCGCGGCAACTGGCTGTATTACACCGAACCGGAAGCCTCTTCCGGCAACCGGAAAATCCTCTGGCCGAGGGGCAAGGTGTTGGGCGGATCGTCCGCCATCAATGGCCTTCTCTACATCCGGGGACAGGCGCGCGATTATGACGAATGGCGCGACCTGGGCAATCCTGGCTGGGGCTGGGCGGACGTGCTGCCCTATTTTCGCAAGTCGGAAAGCCAGGCGCGCGGCGGGGATGATTGGCACGGTGCGGACGGGCCGTTACAGGTCAGCGATCCTGCCGATCGGCATCCGCTTTGTGAAGCCTATCTGGCCGCTGCCCAGGCGGCGGGATTTCCCCTGCGCGAGGATTTCAACCGCGACCTCCAGGAAGGCGTCGGTTATTTCCAGATGACCGT
>JAITEO010000225.1 GCA_031281985.1 Zoogloeaceae bacterium
CCCGTCATGGCCGCCAGGTTCCGATTCCTTTCGGCCCCTACCTCGCCGCCGCCGGCATGATCGCCCTTTTCTGGGGCGAGGAAATCAACCGCTTGTACCTGGGCTGAAAGGCGATGACACGGAGAATGTAATATCGCTTGACCATTGCGGACGCCATGACGGTATAATTGCCGACGCGCATAAGGAGACAACGAAGCTCCGAGGTCGGGTTGGTTTTGCGTTGGGTTTACACGGTTTGAAGCCAGGCTTTGCTTGGTTTCAAACCCCAGGATAGTTCGGCAAAAAGTGGTTTTTCACTTTTTGACGCACACTTGTCGATGACACTGGCGTCCATCCCGACGCCGGATTTGCTACGGAGGAGAGAAGATGATGAACAAATACTGGAAGCCTGTGCTGTGGATTGCATTGCTGATGCTGCTCGCCAGTTTGCCCTTGCGGGCGCAGGAAGCCTCCAAGGGAGACAGCGGCATTTTGCACGGCACGATCGAGCAGGTGGGGGAAAACAGCATCGTCATCAACCAGAAGACCTACGGATTCACTGCGGATGCCACTATCCGCCTTGGCGAAAAGGATCACGTGTATTCCAAAAGTCTCCTCTCGCCGCAATGGGTGGGCAGACAGGTGATTTATCGCTATCGCGAACAGGGCGGCAAGCCGCTGCTGATCCATCTGTTCATTCCCACGCACAAAGCGCCGATAAGCGGCAGTTGAAGCGCGGCGACGGGAAAAACAGGGCATGACCTCCCTCCTTGTTCATCCCGCCGTCATTTGTTGCTGGAAGCGCCAGGCGCTCGAGCACATGTCTTCGAGGCTACGCTTCGCTCGCCAGTGGAATTCGCGTTCGGCCTTGCCGGGATCGGCGTAGCATGCGGCGACATCGCCGGGACGCCGCGCCGTGACGCGGTAGGGTACGGGCCGGCCGCTGGCGGCGGCGAAGGCTTTTTGCATCTCCAGGACGCTGTAGCCCCGGCCGGTTCCCAGATTGACGGCATGCCAGCCGGGGCGCGCGGCAAGCCACTCCAGCGCCGCGACATGGCCTTCGGCCAGATCCATGACATGGATGTAGTCGCGCACGCCCGTGCCGTCCGGCGTGGGATAGTCGTCGCCAAACACCTGGAGTTCGGCCAACTGCCCGCTGGCGACGCGGGCGATATAGGGCAGGAGATTGTTGGGAATGCCCGCCGGGTTTTCGCCGATCCGCCCGCTCGCATGCGCGCCAACCGGATTGAAGTAGCGCAGACAGGCGATTTTCCACGCGCAATCGGCGGCGCTCACATCGGCAAGCATGTATTCGCTGTGTAATTTGCAACGGCCATAGGGGTTGGTCGCGCGCAGGGGATGCGCCTCATCGAGCGGCAGGTATTCCGGTTCGCCATACACCGTGGCGCTGCTGCTGAACACCAGGGTCTTGCATGCCGCGGCGCGCATGGCTTCCAGCAGGCTTATCGTCCCCTGCACGTTGTTGGCGTAATAGGCAATGGGGTCTTGGGACGATTCGCCCACCGCCTTCAAGCCCGCGAAATGCACTACGGCATGGATGCCGTAGGTGGTCAGCGCGCCTTGCAGACGGGGTGTATCGCGGACATCCGCCTCGATGAATACCGGTGTCATGCCGCTGATGCGCGCGATGCGCGCGCCGACATCGGCGCTGCTGTTGATCAGGTTGTCATAGAGCACGACCAGATGTCCGGCGGCCTGCAATGCCACCGCCGTATGACTGCCGATATAGCCCATGCCGCCCGTCAGAAGAACATTCATGAAATTTGCCTTTTTGGGTGAGCGGCAAAAAGCAAGTTCCCACTTCTTGCCGGTTCGTCTTGGGTTTGCGGCCAGATAGAGCCTGGCTGCAAACCATGTAAAAAATCAATGTAAACCCCATCCGCCCTTGGCGTTTCGTTACCTTGCAGCACAAGGCCGGATGAAGCCTGCCATGATAAGCCATCCGCGAATCCCTGCCTCTGTCCTGTCACCTGATCTATACTCTCCTTCTTCTTTCCGGAGTTTGTGATGATGATGCGTTTCTCTGTTGTAACGCTGTGTGCGGGCTTTTTGCTGACGACGCCGGTCTGGGGGCAGGTGTATCGCTGCACGGATGCGGAAGGACGTGTAACCATTACCAACGTCCTGATCGACAAGACCAACTGCAAGCGGATGCAGATTGAAGCCGATACCGCTGTGCCGCCGCCGGCTGACGGCAAGAAGAGCCGTCCCGGCACGGCCTCCGCGCCGACGCCGCCGGGCTTTCCCTCGGTGAGCGCGGATGAACAGAACGCGCGCAACGATACCCGGCGCACCATCCTGAACCAGGAACTTGCCGACGAACAGCAAAAGCTGGAGGGCGCAAAAAACCAACTGGCGACACAGGAAAAAGTCCCGGTGGGGATGGAAGATGCCGAAAAGCGCGAGGCGCGTCTGCGTCCTTTCCGGGAAGCCATCGCCCGGCATGAGCGCAACATCGAGGATCTGAACCGGGAAATCAGCCATCTGCGCTGATTCGTTCCTCTCCTTGCGGCATGGCGACTCTACAAAAAGCCTTTCCTCCTCCCCTGGGCGGTCTGGATTATCTGGCCTCCGCCATCCTTTTGCTCGATGCCGAACAGCGGGTCTGTTATGCCAACAGCGCCGCCGAAAACCTGCTGGAAGCCACGGGACGCGCCCTGTTGCATCGTCCGCTGCATGAAGTGATGCGCTCGGCAACGCTCCAGCAGGCGCTGGACAACGCGCTGACCAACAACTGGAGCTATACCGGGCAAAACGTGGAAATCCGGCGCGGCAAGCCGGAGCGCGGCGAAACGCTGCATCTGAACTGCACGGTGACGCCCATGCAGTCGCCCGACGCGCCGGAAGTTCGCATGCTGATGGAATTGCAGCCCATCGACCAGCAATTGAAGGCCAACCGGGAAGAACGCCTGATCGAGCAACAACAGGCCAGCCGGGAACTAATCCGCAACCTGGCGCACGAAATCAAGAATCCGCTGGGCGGCATACGCGGCGCGGCGCAACTACTGGAACGCGAACTCAACAACCCGTCCCTGCAGGAATATACTCAAGTCATCATCCAGGAAGCGGATCGCCTGCAGGACTTGATGCAGCGTCTGCTCTCGCCGCATCGCGCCGCCCTGCAAGCGCAGCGGATGAGTGTGCACGAGGTGCTGGAACGCGTGGGCAGCCTGCTCAAGCTGGAATTCCCTTCCACCCTCTCCATTCTGCGCGATTATGACATCAGTCTTCCCGAGCTGATTGCCGATCGCGAGCAACTGATCCAGGTCTTCCTCAACATTGCCCGCAATGCCGCGCAGGCGATGGACGGCAAGGGGGAAATCACCTTTCGCAGCCGTTCGGCAAGGCAGGTCACGCTGGCCAAGCGGCGTTTCCGTCTGGCGATTGATGTCGCCATCATCGACAATGGCCCGGGCATTGCCGATGATTTCCGCGAACGCATGTTCTACCCGCTGGTTTCCGGCCGTCCGAACGGCACGGGACTGGGACTGACGCTGGCGCAGAGTTTCGTGCAGCAGCATCAAGGTACAATTGAATGTGAAAGCCGTCCCGGACGTACCGTATTCCTGATTCGCCTGCCCTTGAACGCCCTCGAACCCGCGTCACCCACGGAAAGCCCGCAATGAAACCAATCTGGATTATCGACGAGGACCGCTCCATCCGCTGGGTGCTGGAAAAAACCCTGGCGCGCGAAAACATTCCCTTTGCCAGTTTTTCCTGCGCCGACGACGCCATTGCGGCACTGGAAGCCGGAGATCAGCCGCAGGCGATGATTTCCGACATTCGCATGCCCGGCGCTTCCGGTCTGGAATTGTTGAAGCGCATCAAGGCGCGCCATCCGCAAACGCCGGTCATCGTCATGACAGCGTATTCCGACCTCGAATCCGCCGTCGCCGCCTTCCAGGGCGGGGCGTTTGAGTATCTGCCCAAACCCTTCGACGTGGATCAGGCGCTCGAACTGATACGGCGCGCCATCGACGAAAGCACGCGCCAATCCGGCGTTGCCGAAAACGTTGATCTGACGCCGGAAATCCTGGGGCAGGCGCCCGCCATGCAGGAGGTTTTTCGCGCCATCGGGCGTCTTTCCCAGTCGCATGCCACGGTACTGATCACCGGCGAGTCCGGCTCCGGCAAGGAACTGGTCGCCCGCGCCCTGCACCGCCACAGTCCGCGCCAGAACGCGCCCTTCGTTGCCATCAACACCGCCGCCATTCCCAAAGACCTGCTCGAATCGGAACTTTTCGGGCATGAGCGCGGCGCGTTTACCGGCGCGCAGAACCAGCGGCGCGGACGCTTCGAACAGGCCGACGGCGGCACCCTTTTTCTCGATGAAATCGGCGACATGCCACCGGAATTGCAGACGCGCCTGTTGCGCGTCCTCTCCGACGGCCACTTCTACCGTGTCGGCGGGCACGCGCCTATAAAAGCCAATGTGCGCATCATTGCCGCGACGCATCAGCATCTGGAGGCGCGCGTCAAGGAAGGGCTGTTCCGCGAAGACCTGTTTCACCGTCTCCATGTCATCCGCATCCGCCTTCCCGCCCTGCGCGAGCGGCGCGAGGATATCCCCCTGCTGGCGCGGCATTTCCTGCAAAAGAGCGCGCAGGAATTGGGGGGCGAGGCCAAGCGGCTCTCGGAGGCCGCCCTGAAATACCTGGCCGGCCTGGAATTCGGCGGCAATGTGCGGCAACTGGAAAACCTCTGCCACTGGCTCACGGTCATGGCGCCCGGCCAGCAGGTGGAAATCAACGACCTGCCGCCGGAACTGCGCGAAGCGCCCATCGATCGGGGAGTGGCCGCCGATTGGGAAAGCGCGCTGGCAAAGGAAGTCGATCAGCAACTTTTTGCCGCCACGCCGGAACTACACGCAAGACTGCTGCGCGCCTTCGAGCGCACCCTGATCCTGCGCGCCCTGAACCACACCGGCGGACGCCGCATCGAGGCCGCTCAGTCTCTTGGCATAGGCCGCAACACCATCACGCGCAAGATCCAGGAACTTGCGCTGGACGCATGATGCTGGACGCCCAGCGCGTGGAATGGCGCGACGAGTGCGCTTCCACCAATACCTCGTTGCGCGAGCAGGCGGAAGCGGGCGCGCCTTCCGGCAGGGTGCTGGTCGCGGATCGGCAAACGGCGGGGCGTGGCCGCTGCGGGCGCGTCTGGCAGTCTTCGCCGGAGGGCAGCCTCACCTTTTCCGTGCTGTACAAGGAAGGAGAAGGGGCGCTGTCCGGCTTGAGCCTTGCCGTGGGACTGGCGCTTTTGCGGGCATTGGAAAAACTGGGCGCGCGCGCCTTGCGCCTCAAATGGCCCAATGATCTGCTGTGCCAAAAAAACGGGGAGGACGCCAAGCTCGCGGGTGTGCTGATCGAACGCGCGGGGGATGCGATCATCATCGGCATCGGTCTCAATCTCAAAGCGCCCGATCTGCCGGGAGAAGTCACGGCGGGACTGGAGGACTGCCTGGAGACGCCAGCGGCAAAACCCGCGCTGCTGGCGGCAATCGTTGGCGAACTGGATGTCATGTGGGCGGATTTTTGCGCGCGCGGGTTTGCGCCATTATGCGCCGACTGGCAGGCGCATCATGTCTGGCAGGGAAAATCCGTGCGCCTCATGGAAGAAGGGCGCGTGCTGGCAGAAGGAATCTGTCGCGGCGTGACGGACGACGGCGCGTTGCGGCTTGCCACCGCCGACGGCGAACGGACTTTCTGGGCGGGCGATTTGCGCCTGCGCGCCGGAGAACACTGATGCTGCTTTGCCTGGATGCGGGCAACAGCCGCCTGAAATGGGGCTTGAGTCTGAAACGCGCGGGCGGCTGGCAAGGCCGGGGGGCCTTGTCCTGGGCGGACATCGCCCATCTGCCCCAGGCGCTTGCCGCCGCGGGCGCGGCATCGACGCCGCCGTGTTCGGCGCGCCTGGCGTCCGTGGTCGACCGCGAACGGGAGGCGCGGCTTTGGCGTGTGCTCCAGGCAGCCTATCCGCGCCTTGTGCTGGAGGTCGTGCGCAGCGGCGCGGCAGCGGCGGGCGTATATAACGGCTACAGCGCGCCGGAAACGCTGGGCGCGGATCGCTGGTGCGCCCTGATTGGCGCGCGCGCGCTGGAGGCGCGTCCCTGCCTGGTCGTCATGGCGGGCACGGCCACGACCGTGGATAGCCTGGACGTAGCGGGCAATTTTCTAGGCGGCCTGATCCTGCCGGGCTTGCAGATGATGCAGACGGCGCTCGTGGAGGGCACGACGCTCTCCCCCACTGCTTTGGGCGCGCACCAACCTTTTCCTCGCAGCACGGCGGACGCCATTGCCAGCGGTTGCCTGGAAGCCCAGGTCGGCGCCATCGAGCGCGCCTTCCTGCGTTTGCCCGGAGCCGCCGCTTGCCTTCTTTCCGGCGGCGCAGCGCCCATGTTGCTGCCGCTGCTTGCCGCGCTGCCCACGCGCCATGTTCCTTACCTGGTGCTGGAGGGATTGAACGTCAAAAAGTGAAAATCTACTTTTTGCCGGATTAGTCAGCAAAAAAGGGCAGGCGAAGCCTGCCCTTTTTTGGGGTAAAGGCAAGGAAACCCACTACCTATCTGCACGATCCCGTAGGGGCGCACTACGTGCGCCCGTTGGCCGTCCTACGCGGCGGAATGGTTTGCGGGCGCACGCAGTGCGCCCCTACGAGAACCACGCAGGCCGCGCTGGTTTTTCGTCGGGGTTAACGGGTTTGAAGCCAGGCTTCGCCTGGTTTCAAACCCCAAGATAACCCGGCAAAAAGTGGTTTTTCTACTTTTTGACGCTCTCTTATGTGGGCTTTTACTTCTTGACGTTTCCGCGCACGGGCGGATGCCGGTGTTCGGGTCTGATTTTGCTTTATCATGTCGTCTCCAAATTTTTTGCGGCTTTCTTTTATGCGCGTCCTGATGGTTTCCGATGTTTATTTTCCACGTATCAATGGCGTGTCCACGTCCATTGAAACGTTCAGGAAAACGCTGCAAGCCCATGATATCGAAGTCGAGATCGTCGCGCCGCGCTATGGTGACGAACCGGAAGAAAGCGGCGTTACCCGTGTCAAGGGCAGGCAGATTCCCTTTTCGCTCGATGTGGAAGACAAATGGCTTTCCTGGCGCAAGATGAAAAGTGCCGTGCTGGAACGCGCCCGCGAATGCGACCTGATCCATATCCACACGCCGTTCGTCGCTCATTACGCGGGCATCCATGCCGCGCGCCTGCTGCGTCTTCCGGCGCTGGCGACCTATCACACCTTGTTTACCGAATATCTGCAATATTACGTGTCCTTCCTGCCGCGCCGACATTTGAGCCGCATCGCGCGCAGCTTTTCCCGCCGCCAGTGCAACGCCCTCGACGCCGTCGTCGTGCCTTCCGCCGCCATGCTGGAGCAATTGACCGCCTACGGCGTGCGCGCGCCCATGCACATCCTGCCGACCGGCGTGCCGCTGGAAAAATTCGCGCGCGGCAATCGGGCGGCGTTCCGCCAGGAACACGGCATCGACGAGGCGCGTCCGGTGGCGCTGTTCGTCGGGCGCGTCGCGCATGAAAAGAACATCGGCTTTTTGTTGCGCGTCTGGGCGCGCGCCTTGCGGCAAAATCCCAATCTTCTGCTGCTGGTGGCGGGCGACGGCCCGGCGCTGCCCGATCTCAAGAAAGAGGCGGAAACCCTGGGCATCGCCCATGCCGTCCATTTTCTTGGCTATCTCGACCGCAACGCGGCCTTGCTGGATTGCTACGCCGCCGCCGACGTGTTCGTGTTCTCTTCGCTCACCGAAACGCAGGGACTGGTGCTGCCGGAGGCAATGGCGGCGGGACTGCCCGTGATTGCGCTCTCCCGGCTGGGCACGCGCGATATTCTGGAAGCGGGCAAGGGATGCCTCGCGCCGCCAGAAGACGAGGACGCCTTTACGGAAACGGTGTTGCGCTTCTTTTCCGATGCCGCGCTGCGCGCGCGCTTGCAGGCGGAAGCCCCGGAAACCGCCCGCGACTGGTCGGACGCGGCCAGTTCCCGGCGCATGGCCGAACTGTATCGCACCCTGGCTTCCTCCACGCCCCGGCATGACG
>JAITEO010000294.1 GCA_031281985.1 Zoogloeaceae bacterium
TTCTTCAGGTATTCCGCCGCATGGACGCCGCCGGAAAGGGCGCACGGCAGGTTGGTACAGACCATGAGCTTGTATTTGCCGACCGGCTTCAGGTCGTACAGGTTGTAGAAGGTCGCCACTTCCCAGGCGGCAATCGGCGGAATGCCCAGATAGCCCGCCACGGCCGCGACGGCTTCCGGCGGCAGCCAGCCGATTTCTTCCTGCACCAGGGCAAGACAGGCCATGACGGCGGAACGCTGCTGCCCCGCCGGATACTTGGCGATCTCACGGTCGAATTTTTGCCGGGTCGCTTCGCTCAGGCAAAAGCCGTCCCCGGAATCCTCCTTCGGGCGATTGACAAAGGCGTGGGTCATGTTGTGCGCCCTTTCCTCATTTTCTTGGTTTCAGTCATTGGGCGCTTTCCCCACCAGAGTTTTGGAGAAATCCGGTAACGCAAGGTGATGTCCGTCATTTTCGCGCTCCGCGACAGCATAGCGCGCCGCCGTCGAAAGAATCGTCCTGGAGGCCGATGAGGAGAAGCACCGTGTTCATGCTTTCCTACCGGTCGATTTCGCCGAAGACGATGTCTTGCGAGCCGATGATGGTCACGACGTCGGCCAGCATGTGGCCGCGCGCCATTTCGTCCATTGCCGCCAGGTGCGCGAAACCGGGGGAGCGGATTTTCAGGCGGTAGGGCATGTTCGCGCCGTCGGAAATCGCGTAGATGCCGAATTCGCCCTTGGGGTGCTCGACCGCGGCGTAGGCTTCCCCTTGCGGGATATGGACGCCCTCGGAAAAATACTTGAAATGGTGAATCAGGCTCTCCATGTTCGACTTCATGTCGGCGCGGCGCGGCGGCGTCACCTTGTGGTTTTCCGCCATCACCGCCCCCGGATGCGTCCGGAGCCAGGCAATGCACTGCTTGATGATGCGGTTGGCCTGGAACATCTCTTCCATCCGCACCAGATAGCGGTCGTAGGAGTCGCCGTGAACGCCCACCGGCACGTCGAAATCCACCTTGTCGTAGGCCGCGTAGGGTTGCTTCTTGCGCAAGTCCCATTCGACCCCGGAACCGCGCAGCATCGCGCCAGTAAAGCCCAGTTGCTTCGCGCGTTCGGGCGAGACGACGCCGATATTCACCAGCCGCTGTTTCCAGATGCGGTTGTCCGTGAGCAGGGTATGGTATTCGGCATGATGCTTGGGAAAACGATTGGTGAAATCTTCCAGGAAATCCAGCAGCGAACCCTGCCGGTTTTCATTGAACTTCTTTACCGTGGCCGCGTTTTTCCACTTCGATTCGCGGTATTGCGGCATCTGCTCGGGAAGATCGCGGGAAACGCCGCCAATGCGGTAATAGGCCGGATGCATGCGCGCGCCCGCGGCCGCTTCACAGACATCCAGCAAATCCTCGCGATCGCGCAAGGCATAGAGCATGATCGACATCGCGCCCACGTCCAGCGCGTGCGCGCCCAGCGACAACAGGTGCGCCAACAGGCGGGTGACTTCGTCGAACAGTGTGCGCAGGTATTTCGCCCGCTCCGGAATCTCGATGCCCAGGAGCCGCTCCACCGCCAGACAGTAGGCGTGCTCGTTGCACATCATGCAGGTGTAATCCAGCCGATCCATGAACGGCAGGCTCTGCGCCCAGGTGCGGTTTTCCGCGAACTTCTCCGTGCCCCGGTGCAGGAGGCCGATATGCGGATCGGCGCGCACGATCACTTCGCCGTCCATTTCCAGCACCAGCCGCAACACGCCGTGCGCCGCCGGGTGCTGCGGGCCGAAGTTCAGGGTGTGATCGCGAATTTCAGTCATGCGCCTCTCCATAACCGGGTTCGTGCCGGACGCGCGGCGCGACTTCTCGCGGGACGATGCTGACCGGCTGATAGACGACGCGCCCTTCCTTTTCGTCATAGCGCATTTCCATGTGTCCGGCCAGGGGGAAATCCTTGCAAAGCGGATGCCCCACGAAGTTGTAGTCGGTGAGGATGCGCCGCAAATCCGTGTGTCCCTCGAACAGGATGCCGAAAAGGTCGAAGGCTTCGCGCTCATACCAGTTCACCGAATTCCAGATGGGAACGATGGAAGGCAGCACCGGAAAATCATCCGCCTCGGCAAAGACCCGCACCCGCACCCGCCAGTTGTGGGCAAGCGAGAGCAGATGCGTCACGGCGGCATAGCGCCTGCCTGTCCAGCCGTCGCCGTAGGTGGAATAATCCACCCCGCAGAGGTCGACCAGAAGGTCGAAATCCAGTTCCGGCGTATCGCGCAACAGACGCATCGTCTCCACATAGTCGGCAACCTTCGTCTCGATGGTGATCTCGCCCAGCGCAACCACGAAGCGCGCAATGCGCGCGCCCAGGGTCGCCCGCAGGCGATTTTCCAGTGTTTCCAGCTTGGCGGACATGAACAAACCCTATCAATCGGAACTCAGCGCGCAATGGTATTCGTGCGCCGGATCTTGTTTTGTAACTGAAGGATACCGTAGAGCAGCGCCTCCGGCGTCGGGGGGCAGCCGGGCACGTAGATATCCACCGGCACGATGCGATCCACCCCGCGCACCACGGCATAGGAATCATGGTAATACCCGCCCCCATTGGCGCAGGAACCCATGGAAATCACCCAGCGCGGCTCGGCCATCTGGTCATAGACCTTGCGCAGCGCCGTCGCCATCTTGTTGGTCAGCGTCCCCGCGACAATCATCACGTCCGACTGACGCGGCGAAGGGCGAAAGATGATGCCGAAGCGGTCGAGGTCATAACGCGCGCAGCCCGTGTGCATCATCTCGATCGCGCAACAGGCCAGGCCAAACGTCATCGGCCAGAGCGAGCCAGTGCGCACATAGTTGATCAACGCATCCGCCGAGGCGGTGACGAAACCCCGTTCCAATAGACCTTCTACCGACATCGACTACTCCCAATCCAACGCGCCCTTGGCCCAGGCATAGGCATCCCCGACCAGGATGATGAGCAGGAACACCAGCGCCTCGATGAAGCCGAAAAGCTGTATGTTTTCACTCGCCGCCATTTCCTGGAACACCGCGCCCCAGGGAAAGAGAAAGGCGATTTCCAGATCGAAGAGGATGAAGATGATGGCCATCAGGTAATAACGCACGTCAAACTTCATGCGCGCATCATCAAATGCGCCAAAGCCGCATTCGTAGGCCGAGAGCTTTTCCGCATCCGGACGCTGTGGCGCGATGATCCAGCCCAGCACCACCGGCAGGATGCCGATGAGCAGGCCCACGAGGACGAACAGCAGAACCGGAAAATAATTTGTCAGCATAGCCAAGCACGTCTGTCGATCAAGAAACCTGTAACGGATACGGCAAAAAGCAAGAACCCACTTTTTGCCGATCTATCTTGGGGTGGAAGGCAAGGCAAGCCTCGCC
>JAITEO010000038.1 GCA_031281985.1 Zoogloeaceae bacterium
AATTATTGACACGGCATCATCCGCTTTTCATTGCACCCCAATGGAACGGAACACCAATGGAACGGAACAGATGACAGAAGCGGGAAGACAGGGTAAATTGCCGCGCCTTGCCATCTTTACCCTATCCAGATGAACGAATTTGCCCGTCGTCGTACCTTTGCCATCATTTCCCACCCGGACGCGGGGAAGACCACGCTTACCGAAAAGCTGCTGCTGTTTGCGGGCGCAATCCAGATTGCGGGCAGCGTCAAGGCGAGAAAGGCTTCGCGCCACGCTACCTCGGACTGGATGGAGATCGAAAAGCAACGCGGCATTTCGGTGGCCTCCTCAGTCATGCAGATGGAGTACCGGGACTGTGTCCTCAACCTGCTCGACACCCCCGGGCACCAGGATTTTTCCGAAGACACCTATCGCGTGCTCACCGCCGTGGACGCGGCGCTGATGGTCATCGACGCCGCCAATGGCGTGGAAGCGCAGACGCGGCGGTTGATCGAGGTCTGCCGGGCGCGGCATACGCCCATTCTCACCTTCATCAACAAACTCGACCGCGAGGTGCGCGAACCGCTGGATCTGCTCGACGAAATCGAGGCGGCGCTGGACATGCCCGCTTCACCGCTGACCTGGCCGATTGGACAGGGCAAGCGTTTTCACGGCATCTACAATCTGCGCGAACATTCCATCCGCGTATTCAGGCCGGGCGAGGAACGGCGCACGGAAGAGGACGAAATCCTCGATGGCCGTGATGCCGCGCTGCTTTCTGCGCGTTTTGGCGCGGAATACGCGACGGCGGCGCAGGAAATGGAACTGGTCACGGGCGCCATGCCCGCCTTTTCCTCCGAGGATTTTCTCGCCGGACGGCAGACGCCGGTATTCTTCGGTTCCGCCATCAACAACTTTGGCATCCAGGAAGTGCTCGACGCCATCGTCGATCTCGCGCCGCCGCCAGGCCCGCGGCATGCGCTCTCGCGGGAGGTGCTGCCCGCGGAAGAAAAGTTTTCCGGCGTGGTCTTCAAGATACAGGCCAACATGGACCCGGCGCATCGGGACCGCATCGCCTTCCTGCGCGTCTGTTCCGGGCGCTTCACGCCGGGGATGCGCCTCACGGTGCGGCGCACGGGCAAGGAGCTGCGCCCCGCCAATGTCGTCACCTTCCTGTCGCAACGGCGCGATCGGGTGGATGCGGCGTTTGCCGGCGACATCATCGGCATCACCACGCACGGCGGCCTGCAACTGGGCGACACGCTCTCGGAAGGCGAGCTGCTGCAATTCACCGGCCTGCCCTTTTTCGCGCCGGAACTTTTTCGCGCGGTGGAACTGGCCGATCCCATGAAAAGCAAGCAACTCGCCAAGGGCTTGCGGGAATTGGGCGAAGAAGGCGCGATCCAGGTGTTCCGTCCCCTGATGGGCAGCCTGACGCTGTTGGGCGCGGTGGGGCAATTGCAGTTCGAAGTCGTGGCGCATCGCCTGAAAACCGAATACGGCGTGGAAGCGCGCCTTTCTCCCGTCAACTACAGCGGCGCGCGCTGGATCAGTTGCCCCGATCCGGTGGAACTGAACCGCTTCATCCACGCCAACGGCGCCAAGATGTTCCAGGACGCCGCCGACGCGCACGCCTACCTGATGACCTCCCGCTTCGACCTCGATCTTACGCGCGAGCGCTGGCCGAAAATCGAGTTCCACCTGCTGCGCGAACACGCCGGATTGGAATTTCGGCACATATGAGGAGGTGACGGCAAAAAGTGAAAACCTACTTTTTGTGCGGCGAAGCCGCATTTTGCTACGCAAAACCAGCCTTCGGCTGTCCTGCGGCCTACGGCCTTGTGCCGGTTTCAATCAGCAAAAACCAACGCAAAACCAGCGCGGCCTTGAGGTTCTCGTAGGGGCGCACTGCGTGCGCCCGTCATCCGGTTACGCAGCGTAATGGTTTGCGGGCGCGCGCAATGCGCCCCTGCAAAAACCATACAGACCGGACGGGTTTTCGTAGACAAACGGCGCAAGGCAAGGCCGCAAGGATAGGCAACTGGCCTCATGCAGCAAACCGCGTAAAAGCGGCGCTTTACCTTTTGCTGCCGTCTTCCATTGAAAAAAACGCCTCCCATTTTGCCGGGAGGCGTTTTGTTGTGGCGCAGAGGCTTTTCTTTATGCCTTTTTCGCGGATTTGGCGGCTGCCGCCTTGCGGGGTGCGGGCTTGGCGGCGGGCTTTGGCGCGCTGGCCGCGGTTGCCGCGGCGGCGGTGGCGGCTCGGGCGCGGTCGACTGCTGCGCTGGCGCGGTCGGCGGCGGCTTTTACTTCGCCTTCCAGGTGCTTTTGCAAGCCTTCCTGTACCTGCTGCATCATGTTGAACGGCCACAGGGTCGCGCGTTGCAGCGTTTCGCCGATGGAAGCCTGGGCTTCCGCGGTGCCAGGGGAAGCGGCGGCTTTTTGCCCTTCCGTCTGGCGCATGATCTTGCCCACGGCCTCCACGGTGGATAACGTGGTTTTCTGCATTTCCAGCCCTTGAATGGTCATTTGCAGCATGGAAAGATTCGTGCGCAACCAGCCTTCCACCGCCCGGAGATCGGCAATGTTCTTTTCCAGATCGGGTTGATTGAAGGTCGGCGTCACCATGCCGGGCATGGTGAATCCCAACTTGCCCCACATCTGGCGGACAAATTCCATTGGATCAGGTGTCGATATCGTCATTTGTAACTCCTTTTTGTGTGACAAGTGTGTGAATGAACCGGCAAAAAGCAGGTTTTTTTACTACTTCTTGACGCGCCTCCCAGCCATTATATTAGCCGAGTTCGTCCAACAATGCCGGAACAAGTGCGTTCAGAATGGAATGTCGTCGTCGCCGAGATCGTCGAACGCCGGTTTTTTCTGGCTGGCGGGCGCGGCGGCAGGCGCGTAGTCCGGCGCGGCGGCGCGGCTGGCGGGCGCGCTTCCTCCGCCGTAGGCTTCGCCGCTGGAATCGCCGGAACCTTCACGCCGCCCCAGCATCTTCATTTCGTCCGCGCGAATTTCCGTGGTGTAGCGTTCGTGACCTTCCTTGTCGGTCCATTTGCGGGTGCGCAGGCTGCCTTCCACATAGACCTGCGATCCCTTTTTCAGATACTGCCCGGCAATTTCCGCCAGACGGCCGAAAAACACGATGCGATGCCACTCGGTCGCTTCCTTCTTTTCGCCGCTCTGCTTGTCCTTCCAGGTGTCGGTCGTGGCAACCGTGATATTGCACGTGGCATCACCGCTGGCGGTGTAGCGGGGTTCCGGGTCACGACCCAGATTGCCGATAAGAATGACTTTGTTTACGGATGCCATGAATGTTTCTCCTTGGTGAAATGAACAGGGATCAATGATAAGCGAAAATCCGCTTCCGGTTTTTTTTCAGGGGATTGCGTTTTGCAGGGCGCGGCGGCTTGGCGGCGGATTGAGGCCGCAGGCCAGCAACAGCCAGAAGATGACTGCCAGCGCACAAAAGACGAAAACCGCGCCGCCGCCCAGGTGCCTTGCCAGCGCGCCGCCCACGATGCCGCCGACAAACAGTCCCAGCGCCTGTAGCGTATTGTAGACGCCCAGCGCCTTGCCCTTGGCGTGTGGCGGCGCGATGCGGGAAATGAGAGAAGGCTGGATGGCTTCCAGGATATTGAACGCGACAAAAAAGAGGGTGAGCCACACAAAGAGCGTCGCCAGATGACCGCCGGCAAGGCGAAATCCGGTCAGCACCAGCGCCAGCAGGGCGACCGCGCCGATGAAGACCGCCTTCATGTATCCCCTTTTTTCCGCGGCGATGATGGCGGGCACCATCAGGGCAAAGGAGAAGAGCACGGCAGGCAGATAGACTTTCCAGTGCGCGCCGCCCGGCAGTCCGCCAATTTCCACCAACAGGTTCGGCACCAGCACCCAGAGCGCCATTTGCGTGAGGTGCAAGATGAAGACGCCCAGATTGAGACGCAGGAGTTGCGGTTCCCACAACACGGAAGCGATCGAAACCGGCGCTCCGGGAACAGGAGGCGGCGCGGCGGGGACGACACGCATCAGGACGATGATCGCCAGCAGCGCCAGGAATCCGGTAAGCCAGAAAATGCCGCGCATGCCAATCCAGCCAAAGAGCAGCGGCGCGGCCACCAGGGAAAACGCGAACACCAGGCCAATGGACGCGCCAATCATGCCCATCACGCGGGCGCGGCATTCCTCGCGCGTCAAATCGGCGGCCAGCGCCGTGACGGCGGCGGAAATCGCGCCCGCGCCCTGAATCACCCGTCCGGCGATGATCCAGTAGATGTCCGGCGCCAGCGCCGCCATGAAACTGCCCAGAGCGAACAGCAACAAGCCGGCGATAATCACCGGCTTCCTGCCCAGCCGGTCGGAAGCGGCTCCCCAGACGATTTGCAGACAAGCCTGCGTCCCGCCATACGCGCCCAGCGCCAACCCGACCAGCAACAGATTGCCGCCGCCGGCAATGTCTTTCGCATATAACGAGAACACCGGAAAAATCAGAAAAAGTCCCAGCATCCGCAAGCCGAAAATGGCGGCAAGACTGACGCCGGTACGCCGCTCGGCGGACGTCAAACGATCGGGAAAGGAATTCATGAAGAGGGGAAAAGCGCGTATTTTTGTCGGAAAGGTGGCTATGGTAGCAGGAGATCGGGGGGCAGACAGGGCAATCGCATTTAAGAAATAGGCCCAAGCCCGAGGAGGGAAGCGCGATAGTCTGGTCGTCGCTCGGCGGTTTTGCGGTGAGAGCGCAGGCTGCGCTTGGGATATTGCGCATCCTG
>JAITEO010000189.1 GCA_031281985.1 Zoogloeaceae bacterium
ATTATAGGCATCTCGCCGGGGGGCGTCAAATGACGGGAGCGTCAAAAAGTGAAAACCTACTTTTTGCCGGTTCAGTCAGCAAAAAAGGGCAGGCAAAGCCTGCCCTTTTTGGGGGTAAAGGCGAGGAAAACCCACTACCGCCCGTCTGCTCGGTCGTAGGGGCGCACTGCGTGCGCCCGTTGGCCGTCAACGCGGCGGAATGGTTGCGGGCGCGCGCAGCGCGCCCCTACGAGAACCCCAAGGCCGCGCTGGTTTTTCCTTGGTTTTAACGGTTTGAAGCCAGGCTTTGCCTGGCTTCAAACCCCAAGATAACCCGGCAAACAGTGGGGTTTCACTTTTTGACGTTTTTTCAAACCACTCTTTCCTTCACGTAGCGGCCGGGTGCGGGTTCGATGGGTTTGTAGGTGGCGTTGCCGAAGGTCTTGGGCGCGGGTTTTTCGCCCTCGCCGTGCGCGGCGATCCATGCGGCCCAGTCGCTCCACCAGCTTCCCTTGTGTTCCTCGGCGGTATCCAGCCATTCCTGGGCGTCCGCGATGAGGTTGCTGTTCGTCCAGTAGCTGCGCTTATTCTTGACAGCGGGATTGATGACGCCGGCGATGTGGCCGGAAGCGCCGAGCACGAAGCGTTTTTCCCCGCCCAGAAGACGGGTGCTCTGGTAGGCGGTATGCCAGGGCACGATGTGATCCTCGCGCGACGCCAGAAGATAGACGGGCATGTCCAGCTTGCCCAGATCGACGCGCACGCCGCACATCTCCAGCTTGCCGGGAATGCGCAGATAGTTGTTGAAATACATGTTACGCATGTACCAGCAGGCAAAGGGGCCGGGCAGGTTGGTGGAATCGGCGTTCCAGTACAGGATATCGAAGGGCGCGGGCGTCTGTCCCTTCAGGTAGTTGCTGGTGACATAATTCCAGATCAGGTCGTTGGGACGCAGCATGTTGAAGGTGTTTTGCAGTTCCATCGCCCGCAGCAGGCCGCCCTTGCCGATGGTGGCTTCCTTGGTGGCGAGGAATTGTTCGTCGATGAACAGCTTGATGTCGCCGGTATCGGAAAAATCCAGCATGGTGGTGAGCAGCGTCAGGGTGGCCGCCGGTTTTTCGCCGCGCCCGGCGAGCACCGCCAGCGCCGAAGCCAGCATGGTGCCGCCCACGCAGAAGCCGAGCAGGTCCAGTTGTTTTTGCCGGGTGATGTTCTGCACCACGCGAATCGCGGTAAGCGGGCCTTGTTCGAGGAAATCGTTCCAGCCCAGATGGCCGTGTTCCTGGCCGGGGTTCTTCCAGGAGATGAGAAACACCGTATGTCCCTGTTCCAGCACATAGCGCACCCAGGAGTTTTCCGGCTGCAAATCCAGGATGTAATACTTGTTGATGCAGGGCGGCACGATCAGCAGCGGGCGCTTGGCGACCTTTTCGCTGCGCGGCGCGTATTGAATCAACTGCGTCAGCTCGTTTTCAAAAACGACCTGGCCTTCGGTGATGGCGAGGTTCCTGCCCACCTCGAACACCGATTCGTCGCTCATGGTGATGCGTCCCCGGGTCAGGTCGGCAATCATGTTGTTGATGCCGTTGGTGATGCTCTTGCCGCCCGTTTCCAGCGCCGTGCGCACGAATTCGGGATTGGTGGCGGCAAAATTGGCGGGCGAGAGCGCATCGACGTACTGGCGGGCGGAAAAGCGCAGCTTTTCCTTGGCGCGATCGTCTTCTACCGGCAGCTTTTCCACCGCCTCCATCACATACTTCGAATGCAGCAGATAGTTTTGCCGGATGAAATCGAACATCAGGTTGGAAGACCAGTCCGCCGAGGAAAAACGCCGGTCTCCCGTTTCCGGCAAGACCTGGAAATCCGTCTCCTTGCCCATGCTTTTCGCCAGCATGGATTCCCAGAGCTTGGCGCGCTTGGCAACCAGTTCTTCATGCAGCGCCTTCAATTCTTCCAGGACTTCCTTGGAATACTGCATGGAAGGCGGAAGGATCTGGGAAAGATCGGGCATTTGCGGGATTTGGGGCATCTGGGGGATTTGCGGCATCTGCATCTGCGGGAATTGCCCGCCCTGCTGCTGAAAGAAGGCGGCAAACCCCTGGGCCATGGACTGGCCTGCCTGGAAGAACTGTTGAAACAGCGGGTTGTCGTTGTTACCGGGGTCTTGTGGTGCGTCTTGGGACATGATTGTCTCCTGTGCGAAGAACGTGAAACTGCGGGGGAAAACCTCGCCCATTTTCCACGCCGCGCCCGCGATTGTCAATGCGTATTATGTTGATAGCATCACGAGTCCGCCCCTGGAATCTCGGCGGCATCCTGTTCTTTTCCTTCCACGAACTGCTTTTTGTACAGTTGGGCGTAGTGTCCACCCTGCGCCAGCAGTTCGGCGTGCGTGCCGCGTTCGACGATGCGTCCCTTGTCCATGACCAGGATCAGATCGGCGCGTTCGATGGTGGATAGGCGATGCGCGATCACCAGCGCGGTGCGTCCGGACATCGCCTTTTCCAGCGCCGCCTGGATGTGCCGTTCGGATTCGCTGTCCAGCGCCGAAGTGGCCTCGTCGAGAATCAGTACCGGCGCGTCCTTCAGCAAGGCGCGGGCAATCGCCAGGCGTTGGCGCTGCCCGCCGGAGAGCGTGACGCCATTTTCGCCCACTTCCGTCTCGAAGCCCCGCGGCAGGCGCTCGATGAACTCCAGCGCGAAGGCGTCGGCAGCGGCCTGCCGGATGGCAGCTTCCGGCTTTTTCGCCAGATCGCCGTAGGCGATGTTGTTCTTTACCGTATCGTTGAACAGCGTCACCTGTTGCGTGACCAGCGCGATATGCTGGCGCAGGTTCTGCAGGCGGTATTCTTCCACCGCCACACCGTCGAGCAGGATGTCGCCGGTGTCATGGGTGTAGAAGCGCGGGATCAGATTGGCGAGCGTCGATTTGCCGCTGCCGGAGCGCCCCACCAGCGCCACCAGTTGTCCCGGCGCGATGGAAAAATGGATGTCCTCCAGCACCGGCGTGGCGCTGCCGGGATAGGCAAAGGAAAGCCGCCGCACTTCCAGTCTTCCCGTGACTTGCGCGCGTTCCAGGGTGCCCTGGTCGCGTTCCGGCGCGGTGTCGAGTTGCTCGAAAATGCTCTGCGCCCCGGCGATGCCGCGCTGGATGGTGGCGCTGACCTCGGAAAGCTGGCGTATGGGTTTGGGCAACAGCCCCGCCGCCGTGATGTAGGCCACCAGTTCGCCCGCGGAAGCCTCGCCGCGCAGGAAGAGCACCAGGAACATCAGCGCCGACATGGCGCTGTAGATGGCAAATTGCAGAAGCGGCGTGTAAATGGCGCTGGTGCGCGTCATGCGCAACTGGCGCTGGCTGTTGGTCAGGCTGGCGGCGAGAAAACGCGCCTGTTCATAAGGCTCGCCGCCGAAGCTGCGCACCACGCGATACCCCTGTATGGTCTCGGAAGCGACATGCGTCAGATCGCCCATTGCCGCCTGTATCCGGTGGCTCTGCTTTCTGAACTTGCGGCTGGCGATGGTCACCATCAAGGCGATCAGCGGCAAAATGGCAAGCATCACCAGCGTGAGTTTCCAGTTCATCCAGAGGAGATAGGCAAACAGGAAAACCACCGTCATGCCCTCGCGGATGACCACCTTGATGGCGTCGGTCGCCGCGCCCGTGACCATGGTGACGTTGTAGGTGATGCGCGAAATCAGATGCCCGGAATTCTGCTGATCGAAGTAGTGGTTGGGCAGGTTCAGGAGACTGCCAAACAGAGCGACGCGCAGGTCATGCACCAGCCCCAGGGAAACCTTCGCCAGGAAGAAATTGCCAAGAAACGCGCCCAGCCCCTGCCAGGCGGCAATCAACAAGATGAGAAAAGGCACGGCATACATCAACTGCAAACCCTGCAACCAGGGCCACGACGCATTCGGAAACAGCGTGGCGTCAGGATGCGCCAGACCATCGACGAAGTATTTGAGAATGCCCGCCAGCATGGGCTGCGTCGAGGCAAAGGCCAGAAACCCCAGGATGCTCACGGCAAACAAGAGCCAATAAGGGCGCACATAGGCAAGCAGGCGCAGGTAGGTCTTCAAGCCAGAGGCGTACATGCCGCGCGCTCGCCGGAAAGATGAAAAAGGAGGGGTTTGCGGCGCAGGGTCTTGCCGTCCCAGATCAGCGCCTCTCCTTGTGTTTCCGACCAGTCGGCGAGCACGTGGCGTTCGGCGTGGATGCC
>JAITEO010000214.1 GCA_031281985.1 Zoogloeaceae bacterium
GTTATCCTGTTCATCCTGTCAAAATTGTTTTTCCTTCTGGCAAGGAGGGACAGAAGAAATTCGACAGGATGACAGGATGAACAGGATGGTTGTCTTCCCCCCTGACAAGGGGGGACTGAGGGGGGTTGCGGCGGTTCAGACTGCACAGGAGGCAGATTTTTTACCGGCGCGAGCAGCGCCGCATGATTCCTCCTGTCTCTTGGCATCTGTCTCCTGCCCCACGTCCGCAAACCCCTCCCCAACCCTCCCCTTGTCAGGGGAGGGCTGGCACCCTGCAAGGGCGTTTGGCGGCGCTTTGTCTGGGAAGGTTTTTTCTCCCTTTTGGATCGCACCGCTATCCTCCATCCGATGTGTTGCGCCTTCCCGAAATCCGTTACCATGTGCGCCTTGTGCAACCCTACCATCCGGGAAATTTTCATGAGCGAACCACAAGCCGCGTTTCACAATGTTTCCGTCGTCAAGGCCGCCAATGTCTATTTCGATGGCAAGTGCGTCAGTCATACCGTGTTGTTTCCCGACGGCTCGAAAAAGACGCTGGGCGTCATTTTTCCGTCCGTGCTTCTCTTTCGCACCGGCGCGCCGGAAGTGATGGAGACTGTCGCCGGTTCCTGCCGGGTGCGCTTACATGGGGAAACCAAGTGGAGCGCCTACGGCGCGGGAGAATCCTTCACCGCGCCGGGAAATTCCAGCTTCGAAATCGAAGTGACGGGCGAACCCTATCATTACGTTTGCTATTATGGGTAAAGACAACGCAACCCTTTGCAGGGCGCAAGCCCCCAGACCGCGCTGGTTTTTCGTTGGGTTTCAACGGGTGGAAGGCGAAGCTTGCTTTGCCTTCCACCCCTGACCAACCCGGCAAAAAGTAGGTTTTTACTTTTTGACGTACCTACACATATGCCTTCTTTCGATTTCACTTCCGAGGCCGACATGGTGGCGTTGAAGAACGCCGTGGATGTTGCCGCGCGGCAAATTGGCAACCGTTACGATTTCAAGGGGACGGCGGCGAAGGCCGAACTGGAGGAGAAGAACCGGACCATCACCCTGACCGGCGATTCGGAATTCCAGCTCGATCAGATCAAGGACATCCTTTTCCCGGCGATGGAGAAGAAGGAAAAGGAAAGCGTCAAACGCCTGGATAGCCAGCCAATACAGAAGATTTCCGGCAACAAGGTAAAGCAGGAACTGAAAATCCGGAGCGGCATCGAGACGGAGCTGGCGAAGAAAATCGTCCAGCTCGTCAAGGACGCCAAACTCAAGGTGCAGGCCGCCATCCAGGGCGAGGCCGTGCGCGTTTCGGGCGCCAAGCGCGACGATCTGCAGGCGGTGATTGCGCTGGTGGGCAAGCACATCACCGACTTTCCCCTGCGTTCCGGCAACTTCCGGGATTGACCAACGGTTGCAGCAATCCAGCATCCTGTCACGCGGCAGGGGAAAATGCGGTTTACAATCATCGACGCCCTTCTGTCCGCCAGGGGGCGCACAAATTTCCCACACGCGAGAACAACCTTTCATGCGCCGCTTTTTTCGTCTGTTCCTCTGGTTCCTGTTCGCGCTCTATCTGGGCTTCACGGCGCTGACGCTGGCGCTGCGCTTTTGGGTGTTGCCGGAATTGCCGCGGCATCAGCCGGAGATCGAGGCGCTGGCCAGCCGCGCCCTGGGGCGCGAAGTGCGTCTGGGCGGGCTGGAGGCGCGCTGGGTGGGACTGAATCCGGGCGTGATCTTGCGCGACGTGGAAATCCTCAACGCCGAAGGCAAGACGGCCTTGCGGCTGGCGCAGGTCGACGGGGTGCTCTCCTGGCGCTCGTTGTGGTCGTTATGGCAGGGCAAGCCCATTTTCGCGCAATTGTCCCTGGAAAAGCCGGAACTGCTGATTCGGCGCGATACGGAGGGACGGATTTTCGTGGCGGGTCTGCCGCTGCCCGACAAGGAAAAGGAAGACGAGCGCGACAGCGCGATGCTGAAGTGGCTGCTGGCGCAGCGGCGCATCCACATCCATGACGCCAGGCTCATCTGGCAGGATGATCTGCTCGCCGCGCCGCCCCTGGTGCTACAGTCGGCGCATCTGGAATGGCGCAACCGTGGGCGGCAACATCGTTTTGGACTTCTGGTGCGGCAACCGCCCGCGCAGTTGGCCTCCGCGCTGGACGTGCGCGGGGAATTGACGGGCGGCGCTGCGGATTGGCAGGCGTGGCGCGGACAGATTTACAGCCGCCTGGAAGGGGCGAACCTGCCGGAAATCCATCGTCTCCTGCAACAGCACGGGTTGGATGCAAAAGGCGTGCAGATGGAGCGCGGCACCGGCACGCTGCGGCTATGGGCGCGGCGCGGCGAACGCGGCTGGCAGGGCACGGGCGACGTGGCGCTGGCGAACGCCCGCCTGCGCCTCGGCGCGGATTTGCCCACGCTGGAAGTATCGCGCCTTCAGGGACGCCTGCAGGCGGCGCGCAGTCCGGCCTCCAACAACTCCGCCGCCTGGCGCGTCGCCAGCCGCGACCTGGCGCTGGAAGCGCGCCTCTCCCCGGACGAAGCCATCCACATCCCCGATCTGGACATGCAGATCGAATGGCGCATGCGCGCCAAACCCGAAGACGCCAACGATATCTCCCCCGCCAACGACACCGATCCCGCCAACCCCGCGCCCCCCTCCCCTTTAAATAGAGTGCTGCCCGCCAGGGCTTCGGTCAACGAATTGGATTTGACGCAGATCGTGCGTTTGGCGAATGCCTTGCCGCTTCCAGGTGAAGCGCGCGAACTCATCGCGCGTTATCAGCCGCGGGGCGTGTTGCGGCAGGTGAATGCGCGCTGGAATCCGGACAAGGTGGAGGGCAATGTCGTTCGCCGGGATTACAAGCTGGAAGCGACTTTTCTCCAGTTGGGTTTCCAGCCGGTGGGCAAGGTGCCGGGCGCTTCCGGGCTTTCCGGCAAGGTCGTCGCGGATGCAGCGGGCGGCAAGCTCACGCTGGAGGGCCAGCAGATGACCCTGTCGCTGCCCGTCCTGTTCGCCGAGCCGCAGTTTCCCGTGGAGCGCCTGAACGCGCAGTTCGAGTGGCGGCACAACGCCCGGGGGATAAGGACGGAAATTCGTTTCCTGGATTTCGTCTCGCCGCATGCGCGGGGACGCTTGCGCGGCAGCCATCAGACGGTGACGACCGGAGGGCCGGGGGAAGTCGATCTCCAGGGCGAATTCACCAAGGCGCAGGCGACGGAGGTCTGGCGCTACATGCCGCGCGTCGTGCAGGCGAAAGTCACCCAATGGCTGCACGACGCGCTGTTGGCGGGAACCGGCGCGGGCAGCATGCGCTTGCGCGGCAATTTGCGGGGGTTTCCCTTTACGCCGGACAAGAACGAAAAGGGCGAATTCCAGGTGCGCGTCCAGGCGGAGGGCGTGCGTCTTCGTTATGGCCCGGCCTGGCCGGAGATGGAGGAGATGCGCGGGAGCCTGGAATTTAGCGGCGGCATGCAGGTCCAGGTTGCGGAGGCGCGTTCGTTGGGGATGCGCTTGCAGAACGCGCAGGTCGAGATTCCCAGTTTCAAGACGCCGCATCTTCTGGTGCGCGGGGAGGCCAATGCTTCGACGGCGGAATTCCTGCGCTTCATCGAGCAAAGCCCGATTACGGGATTCATCGGCAACGCCACCCGCGACATGCGCGCCGAGGGCGCGGGGCGGCTGGAACTCAAGCTGGATTTGCCGCTGAAGGACGTGGCGGCAACAACGGTCGAGGGGCGCTATCACTTTCTTGACAATCAGGTGCGCTTCCTGCAGGGATTGCCGCCCGCGCGGGAGGTGCGGGGCGTTCTGGAAATCACCGAACGGACGGTGCGCAGCGATGAACTCAAGGGCACGCTGCTGGGCGCGCCCTTTCATCTGACGATAAAGCCCGAAGATCGCGTGGGCGAGACGCGCAAGACGATCCATATCGAGGCCAGTGGCGGCGCGCAGGCGCAGGAACTGGCGCGCTACGTCAAGAAACCGATGCGCCCGGCGCTTTCCGGTAGCGTGCTCTGGCAGGCGGATATTCGCGTCGCGTCCAAGACCTCGGAGTTTCTCGTGACCTCCACGCTGGAAGGACTGGCTTCCACCCTGCCCTTTCCGCTTGCCAAAAGCGCCGGAGAAGCCTGGCCCTTGCGGGTGCAGGGCAACCGGGAGAAAGGAAAGCGCGAGCAGATTCGCGTCCTCCTGGGCGATGGCGCGCGCCCGCGCGCCGAGGCGATCCTGCTGCGGCGCGCGGACGGCGAACTGGAGCGCGGCGCGGTCGGCGTCGGGCAAGCGCCGCGTCTGCCCGAAAGGGGGTTGAATCTCCATGTGCGGCAAACGCGCCTGAACCTGGACGCCTGGCGGCGCTTGCTGGCCGACGAGGCCGATAAGGCCGATGGCGGCGGCGCGGCAAAAGCGTGGGAAGTGGAGGCGCTCGATTTGCCCGCGCTCAGTCTGGTGGCGCTGGAAGCGCAAACCGTCGCCGCCTTTGGCGCTACGCTGCACAACGCCAGTCTGCGCTTGCGCAACGAAGGCGCGCAAACGCGCATCATGGTGGCGGCGGATGAACTGGTGGGCGATATTTTCTGGGACAGCGACCGCAATACCGATCGCGGCGGCAAGATTACGGCGGATCTGCGTCGGTTGCGCCTGAACGACGCGGATACCGCCGCGGAGGGCGGCGAAGCCTTCGTGGAGAACATCCACGCGGGACTTCTCGAAAGTCTGCCGGGCATGGATATTCGCATTGGCGATTTCGCGTATGGCAAGCGGCATTTCGGGCGTCTGGAATTGCAGGCGGAGAACGCGGGCGGGCAGTGGCGGTTGAAGCAGATCGTCATCGAGAATCCGGAAGGGCGTCTGACCGGCAATGGCCTGTGGCGGCCTCGCCCGTCCGCGGGCGAGCAATCCGGCACGAGCAATCTGGTTTTCCAGTTGGAGAGCGGCGACAGCGGCAAGTTGCTGGCGCGGCTGGGCTATCCCGGCGCGGTGCGAGGCGGCGTCGCGCGTCTGGAAGGCAATTTGAACTGGGCGGGTTCGCCCCTGGATCTCGACCCGGAAACCCTGGATGGCGACCTGGTTCTTTCTGCCCAGGGCGGGCAGTTTTCCCGCATCGAGCCGGGCGTGGGCAAGCTGTTGGGGCTGCTTTCCCTGCAATCCCTCACCCGCAGGCTTTCCTTCGATTTCCGCGACATTTTCAGCGAAGGCTTTGCCTATGACGATATCCGCGCCAAAATGCACATCACCGAGGGCATCCTTTCCACGGACGGTAATCTCAGCATCGTCGGCCCTTCCGGCAGGGTGCTGATGAACGGGCGAGTCAATATGAAGGACGAGACCCAGGACCTGCGCCTCACCATGCAGCCCGAATTGGGCGGCGTGGCGGCGGTGGGCGCGGCGGTCGCCATCAATCCGCTGGCGGGCGCCGCCGCGCTGCTGGCGCAACGTTTTCTGCAAAATCCCCTGAACAAGGTTTTCGGCCTGCAATACGCGGTCACGGGTTCCTGGTCCGACCCCAAGGTCGAACGCCTCTCGCTATTGCCCGACATGACGCCAAACCGGGAAAACGCCCCCGCCACAGGACACCCCGGCAACCACGCGCCGCCAGACGCGCTGGAGACGCCGGAGACGCCAGACGCACCGGAGGGCAAGACGCCGCTCCTTTCCGGGGACTGAGTTTCAGGTATCAGAGGACAGGGGTTCAGAGGACAGAGGACAGAAGACAGAAGACAGAGCGCTCGCTTTGTGGTCTGGGAGCGGTATTCCGTGGGCGCGGGGTTGGCTTTGCGGGTTCCAGTAGGGGCGACAACCTGCCGCCCGTTTTGCTTTCCCCTCTTCCGCTCGCGGGAAGAGCGGCCTTGTAGGGGCGAACTGCGTTCGTCTGCGGGCGCATGCAATGCGCCCCTACGGGGGTGCAATCCAAAGTGGAGGAACCAAACGCAGCACCGCCGCTTGCCGTCCCCTCTCCCCCAATCCTTTGGGGGAGAGGGTGCCCGGCAGGGCGGGAGAGGGCTTGCGCCCTGCAAGGGGGCGGCACGGCACGTTGTCAGGGTTTTTGGGAAAGTCGGCAAGCGGCAACGCTTCGTTTTGCATCCGACTTTGGTGCCTGTTCCACTGCCGCAAACCCCTCCCCAGCCTCCCCTTGTCAGGGGAGGGCTTGCACCCTGCAAAGGGAGTTTGGCCGCGCTTCGTCTGGGACAGATTATCAACATGGCATCCTCCACTTTTAATTGCACCCGCCCTTCTGTCCTCTGATCGTCTTCTGTCCTCCGTACCTTATACTTCCCCCTTTTCCGTTTTCTTGCCGGTCTCCTGAACATGATGCGCTTTTTCCGTTTGCTCAGAATCTTCTTCATCGCCGCCCGCTACGGGCTGGATGACATGGTGTTGAGCATGGCGGCGGCGCATGGGGTGGCGCGTTGGGTGCGGCGGGTGTTGTTCTGGCGGGATTTGACACGCCCGAGGGCGGAACGGTTGCGGCTGGCGTTGGAGCGGCTGGGGCCGATTTTCGTCAAGTTCGGGCAGATGCTCTCCACCCGCCGCGATCTGTTGCCGCCGGACATCGCCGACGAACTGGCGCGCTTGCAGGATCAGGTGCCGCCCTTTTCGCCGGAGATTGCCCTCCTGGAAATCGAACGCGCCTATGGACGGCCGGTGCGGGAGGTGTTCGGCGTTTTCGACGCCACATGCGTCGCTTCGGCTTCCATCGCGCAGGTGCATTTCGCCACCTTGCCGGACGGGCGCGAAGTGGCGGTGAAGATCCTGCGGCCGGACATGCGCGGCGTCATCGAGCACGACCTGGCGCTGATGGACATGGCCGCCTGGCTGCTGGAAAAAATCTGGGCGGATGGCCGCCGCCTGAAGGCGCGCGCGGTGGTGGCGGAATTCGCCAAGTATCTGCGCGACGAACTGGATTTGATGCGCGAAGCCGCCAACTGTTCGCAATTGCGGCGCAACTTCCTCGATTCCAATCTGCTCATCGTGCCGGAAGTCTTCTGGGAATGGTGCACCCCCACCGTGATGGTGATGCAGCGCATGCAGGGCACGCCCATTTCCCGGATCGACGCCCTGCGCGCGCGCGGCATCGATCTGCAGCGGCTCTCCACGGCGGGCGTGGAGATTTTCTTCACCCAGGTGTTCCGCGATGGCTTCTTCCATGCCGACATGCATCCCGGCAACATCTTCGTGCACGACGACGGCCGCTACATCGCGCTGGATTTCGGCATCGTCGGCACGCTCACCAATACCGACAAGAACTACCTGGCACAGAATTTCCTCGCCTTCTTCCGGCGCGATTACAAACGAGTGGCCGAAACGCACGTGGAATCCGGCTGGGCGCCGCAGGATACGCGCATCGACGAGTTCGAGGCGGCAATCCGCGCCGTGTGCGAACCCATCTTCGATCGTCCCCTGAAGGACATTTCCTTCGGCAAGGTGTTGCTGCGCCTGTTCCAGACCAGCCGCCGCTTCAACGTGGAGATTCAGCCGCAACTCATCATGTTGCAGAAAACCCTGCTCAATATCGAAGGACTGGGGCGGCAACTCGATCCGGAACTGGATCTGTGGAAGACCGCCAAACCCTTTCTCGAACGCTGGATGAGCGAACAACTGGGCTGGCGCGGCTTCCTGCGCGGCGTGCGGCAGGAAGCGCCGCATTGGGCGCAGCTTCTGCCGCAACTGCCGCGCCTTCTGGAAAACGCCCTGCAACCTGCGAGCGCCACGCCGGACAAGGCGCTGCAAAAGGAAGTGCGCCGCGTCCACGCCGCCCTGCGCGGACAAAACTGCTGGCTGGCGCTGCTGGCGGCCTTGCTGGCGCTGCTGCTCTTGCGGATATGGTAACGAGGAGCGCCGATACCGATCCCCAGGCCAGAACCGCCGCCGCCGCGCCGGAACCCTCGCCGGGCGTCCTGTCGTGGATCAACGATCTCCGGAATCTGCGCCAGGCAGTGGAAAACCGGCGCGCGCTCGCACACCAGGAAAACGCGCGCGGCAAGAACACGTTTTCCGGCGAAACGGCTGGGATCGAACCGGCGATCGAGGAAGTCGAAGCCTGGGAAGCCGATATCCGGGAGACCGCCCACGGCGGGATCGATCTGGACATGGGCGTGCTGGCGGCGGGCGAGCGCCTGCCGCTCGCCGGCCTGCTCGCCGACCTGCTGCGCCGCGAGGCGCGCTGGCTGGACGCCCTGTCGCTGGCCGACATTTCCGATGACGAAAACGTCCTGCTCTTTGGCGCGAACAACCGCTGCCTGCGCGTGCGCGCCGAACGCATCAAGCCGCTGGTTCGCCTGCTGATCGATCTCTTCGACGGACACCGCCACGGGCCGCTGCGCCTTTCCCGCTTCGATGCCGAACGCCTCGACTTCTTGCTGGATACGCGCCGCTGGCAGTTCCACGGACCGGAATCCGTGCGCCAACTGGCAGAGCGCCTGCGCGCGGCGCAGGGCGTGCAGGCGGTCGAGCCGCCCAGGGGACTGCGCCTCGAACTGCGCGACTATCAGCGCCGTGGACTGGCCTGGCTGCAATATCTGCGCCAGCACGGACTCTCCGGCATCCTCGCCGACGACATGGGCCTGGGCAAGACCGCGCAGACGCTGGCGCACCTGCTGTGCGAAAAGGAAGCCGGACGCCTGACGCATCCGGCGCTGGTGGTCTTGCCGACCTCGCTCATCTTCAACTGGAAAAACGAGGCCGCCCGCTACGCGCCCGATCTGCGCGTGCTGAGCCTGCACGGTCAAGGCCGCCAACAGCGTTTTGCCCATATCCCGGAATACGACGTCATCCTCACCACCTACCCGCTGCTCTGGCGCGACGGCGAGGCGTTGCGCGCGCACGCGTACTACCTGCTGGTGCTCGATGAGGCGCAGATGGTGAAGAACGCGCGCAGCAAGAGCGCGAAAGAAATCCGCCGCATCCGCGCCACGCACCGCCTTTGTCTCACGGGCACGCCGCTGGAAAACCATCTGGGCGAACTGTGGACGCAGTTCGATTTTCTCCTGCCGGGCTTCTTGGGCGATTTGAAGAGTTTTACCCGCGTGTGGCGCAATCCCATCGAAAAACATGGCGATGCGCTGCGCCGCGAGCTGCTGGCGCGGCGCATCCGTCCCTTCGTCCTGCGCCGGAAGAAGGACGAGGTGGCCACCGAATTGCCCTCCAAGACCACCATCATCCGCAGCGTGGAGCTTGCCGGCGGCCAGCGCGATCTGTACGCCGCGGTGCGCGCCGCGATGGATGAACGGGTGCGCGCCCGGATTGCCCAGTATGGGTTGTCGCAAAGCCAGATGGTCATCCTGGACGCGCTCCTGAAATTGCGGCAGGTCTGCTGCGATCCGCGCCTGGTTCGCTCTGCCGCCGCGCGCCGGATCCGCGAAAGCGCCAAACTTTCCCTGCTCATGGACATGCTGCCGGAGATGGTGGCGGAAGGACGGCGCATCCTGCTGTTTTCCCAATTCACCAGCATGCTCGATCTCATCCAGATCGAACTGGACAACGCCCGCCTGCCCTACCTGCGTCTCACCGGCGAAACACGGGATCGGGAAACGCCCATCCAGGCGTTCCAGGCCAAGGCGGCGCCGATTTTCCTCATCAGCCTGAAAGCGGGCGGCGTGGGACTGAACCTGACGGCGGCGGATACCATCATCCACTACGACCCCTGGTGGAATCCCGCGGTGGAAAACCAGGCCACCGACCGCGCCTACCGCTTGGGACAGGACAAGCCGGTATTCGTGTATAAGCTGATCATCGCGGGCAGCATCGAAGAAAAAATCCTCGCCCTGCAAGAAAAAAAAGCCAGCCTTGCCACCAGCATCCTCTCCGAAGGACAGGCCAACACCCAAAAGTTCAACCCCGAAGACCTCGCCGCCCTGCTCGCGCCCCTGCAATGACGGCACGCCCAATTGGTCAATCCGCCGTTTCCGGCGAAGGCTGGGCGGCTCTGGCGGCATTGAAGTCGAAGGCCTTGCGCGCAGGCTCCGAAAGAGGGCCGCGGTCGTTGGAGCCGTCCCAGACATGATTGCAGGCTTCCAGTAGTTCCTTCGGCCATTTGCGGCGGGGGAGGATGCGATCCA
>JAITEO010000274.1 GCA_031281985.1 Zoogloeaceae bacterium
ATTTGAACATCCGGGAGCGTCCCGAAGGGACGCCTTCCGTGCGCGTCGGCGCTTCGTCTGGAAAGGTTTTCCTTCGCTTTTGACTGCACCCCGCCGTCGCCGTCTTTGAAAAATTTACATGTCGCGCCGCAAGCTGACATAATCCGCGTTTTACTCGTACTTTGTCCTTGCCATGAAAATTGCCGTTGCCGGAACCGGTTATGTTGGATTCTCGCTTGCCGTGCTGCTGGCCAGGCAGCATGAAGTCGTTGCCCTGGATATTGCGCCGGAGAAGGTGGCGAAAATCAACCGGCGGGAATCGCCCATCGAGGATGCGGAGATTGCCAACTGTCTGGGCGACGCCTCCCTGAATCTTGCCGCCACGCTGGACAAGGAAAAAGCCTATGCCAGGGCGGCATTCGTCATCATCGCCACGCCCACGGATTACGATGCCGAGACCAATGCCTTCGATACGACCTCCATCGAAACGGTGATTGGCGATGTGCTTACCTTCAATCCGGCGGCGGTGATGGTCATCAAATCCACCGTTCCCGTGGGCTACACCGAGCGAGTCAAGCGGCAGTTCGCTTGCGACAACATCCTTTTTTCGCCGGAATTCCTGCGCGAAGGCAGCGCCTTGCGGGACAATCTTTATCCCTCGCGCATCGTGGTGGGCGAGCAATCGGAGCGCGCCGCGGCATTTGCCCAACTGCTCAGGGAAGCGGCGCTTCGTCCGGATGTGCCGGTGCTCCTGACCCACAGCGCCGAGGCCGAAGCCATCAAGCTCTTTGCCAACACCTACCTGGCCATGCGCGTGGCCTATTTCAACGAACTCGACAGCTATGCCCTCGCGCACGGGCTGGATACCCGCCAGATCATCGACGGCGTTTGCCTCGACCCGCGCATCGGCGCGCACTACAACAATCCCAGCTTCGGTTATGGCGGCTACTGCCTGCCCAAGGACACGAAACAGTTGCTGGCCAATTATCGCGACGTGCCGCAGACCCTGATCCGCGCCATTGTCGAATCCAACAGCACGCGCAAGGATTTCATCGCCAACGACATCCTGCTGCGCAAGCCGGAAGTCGTCGGCGTCTATCGGCTGGTCATGAAGGCGGGATCGGACAATTTCCGCGCATCCAGCATCCAGGGCATCATGAAGCGCATCAAGGCCAAGGGCGTCAAGGTCATCCTGTACGAACCCGCCTTGCAGGCGCACGACTTTTTCCATTCGCCCATCCTCCATGATCTTGCCGCCTTCAAGCGCGAGGCGGATGTGATCATCGCCAACCGCAAGACTCCGGCGCTTGCGGATGTCGCCGACAAACTCTATACCCGCGACCTGTTCGAGATCGACTGACCATGAAAATCCTTCTCACCGGCGCTGCCGGATTCATCGGTTCCGCCCTGACCCTACGCCTGCTGGAACGCGGCGACACGGTCATCGGCATCGACAACCACAACGCCTACTACGACCCCGCGCTCAAGGAAGCAAGGCTCCTGCGCCATGCCGCGCACCCGAACTACACCCATCTGCGCATCGATCTGGCCGATCGCCAGGCAATTGCGGATGCTTTTGCCACATACGCTCCAGCGCGCGTGGTCAATCTCGCGGCGCAGGCGGGGGTGCGCTATTCCATCGAAAACCCGCTGGCCTACATCGACAGCAACATCACCGGCTTTGCGCACATCCTGGAAGGCTGCCGCCAACACCAGGTCGAACATCTGGTCTACGCCAGCAGTTCCAGCGTCTATGGCGGCAACACCGTCCAGCCTTTTTCGGTGCACCACAACGTCGATCACCCCTTGAGCCTTTATGCCGCAAGCAAGAAGGCGAATGAGTTGATGGCGCATGCCTACAGCCATCTGTATGACCTGCCGACCACGGGACTGCGCTTCTTCACGGTGTATGGCCCCTGGGGGCGTCCCGACATGGCGCTGTTCAAATTCACCCGCGCCATACTCGCGGACGAACCCTTGCCGGTGTTCAATTACGGCCAACACAAGCGCGACTTCACCTATATCGACGACATCGTGGAAGGCATCGTGCGCGTTCTCGACCGCCCCGCGCCCAAGAATCCCGGCTGGCGCGGCGACGCGCCCGATCCCGGCAGCAGCGCCGCGCCCTGGCGGGTCTATAACATCGGCAACAACCGTCCGGTGGCGCTCATGGACTACATCGCCGCGCTGGAAAAGGCGCTGGGCCGAAAGGCCAGGCTCGATCTCCTGCCGCTGCAACCCGGCGATGTTCCCGACACCTGGGCGGATGTCCGCGACCTGGCCGAAGAATTCCACTACCAACCCGCCACCCCGATAGAAACCGGCATCGCCCGCTTCGTGGCGTGGTATCGGGAGTACTTCGACGTCCCCACAGGCAACGCCTGTTGAAACGCGCCTCCCTTCCCGCTTTTTTACGGGACAAAAGGGAGGCAGGCAGGAAGCAGGCCGCCCTGCGAAGAAATTTGTCCGGCAGTCCGAATGGGAATACCATTCATCCTCGAAATATGACCGTTCGTCCCCAAAATACGACCGTCTGTCGTATTCATAGTATTTTTAAAAATAAATAAATTGTATGGTGAATGAAATGATTATTCCATTCACTGGAATTGATAACGATGTCCGCACAACAAAAACACGCCTTTTCCAGACTCTTCTATCGCACCGCTTTCCTGTGGCGCACGCGCCTGGAGGAGCATCTGCGCTTCTGGAGCATGAATCTGACGAGTTGGCAGATTCTATGGTTCCTGCATCTGGAGGACGTCCGTTACAACCAGTACATGCTGGCCGCGAAACTGGGCATTGAAACCTCGCACCTGGTGCGCCTTCTGGATCGCATGGAAAAGCGCGGTCTTTTGAAGCGGGAGGCCAATCCCCAGGATCGGCGTCAGAACCATGTGATCATCACGCCGTCCGGGACGGCGCTGGTGGGCGAAATCGAGGCCGTGATCATCCGCCTGCGCCAGGAGATGCTGGTGAATATCGCCGCCGACGACCTGGAAGACGGCATCCATCTGCTGGAAGGGATGCTGGGCAACCTCGTCCAGATGAGCGACGCGGAACAGTCGTCGCGTAGCGTGGAGGCCAGGCCGCTTTCCGCCCCGTCCTTCCTGGGCAAGTATTCCCAGGGAATCGAACGGCGTAGCAGCGCCGATCGCCGCGGCGGCATCGACCGCAGGAGCAACGCCGACCGACGGCGCGGCGGCACCGTCGAGCAGTATGCCGGGAATCTCGACCGGCGCAGCCATGTGGAGCGGCGCAGTCCCATGGAACGGCGCGGCAAGGTGGAACGGCGGCGCAGGGTTTCTTCCCGTTAATCCACGGTTCGTATTTTCAGGAGAGGCGCATGCAGCAACGACATTTCACCTTTTCCCGGCTCCTGCATCGTGTCGGCAGCGCGTGGCGCGCGCAACTGAATGGTCGTCTGCGTTCCTGGAACATCGACATGACGACCTGGCAAATGCTGTCGCTCCTGCAACAGGAAAACATCCATTACAACCAGTATATGCTGGCATCAAGGCTGGGCATCGAAACCTCGTACCTGGTGCGTCTTCTGGATCGCCTGGAAAAGCGCAATCTCCTGAAACGGCAAACCGATCCGCAGGACCGGCGCCAGAAGCACATCCTCATCACGCCGGACGGATTGGCGCTCCTTGGCGAAATCGAAGCCGAAATCGCCCGGCTGCGCGAGGCCGTGCTGGCGGATATTTCCATGCCCGAACTGGAAAACGGCATGCGCTTGCTGGAACAGATCCTGCGCAACGTCACGCAAATCACGAGTAACGAAAGACTGAAAAGCGAAGCAATGCAGTAGGAGGCAGGGGACAGGAGACAGAAGACAGATGACAGAAGACAGAGGACAGAGCGCTCGCTGCGCTCGCTTTGTGGTCTGTGGTCGCGTATCGGGCGTGATGCGCCCCGTTGCGGGCGCGCGCAGCGCGCCCCTACAAAGGCCGCGCCAGCGGACATTCTGTCCTCTATCCTCTGATCCCTGATCCCTGATCCCTGATCCCCTGATGCGCGGCAAAGTGGAGGCAGGGTGGCTCGTGCCGCCCCTTCATCAAGGCTCCATTTGCAGTCGCCGTTGAATCTCCTCCACTTTGCGGCGCACCCGGTGTTCCTTTCTGCTCGTCCGCTCGTTCCTGCCTCGCGGGGAAGTGAGGAGAACGGGAGCGGTCACGCGCTCTTGTAGGGGCGCACTGCGTGCGCCCGCAAATCGTCCGTGCCGCGTAACGGCGGACGGGCGCACGCAGTGCGCCCCTACGACAAACCCCAAAGCCGCGCGGGTTTTGCGTTGGGTTTAACGGTTTGAAGCCAGGCTTTGCCTGGTTTCAAACCCCAAGACAAACCGGCAAAAAGTATTTTTACTTTTTGCCGCCTCCTTCCCTACCAGCAGGCGGCGGCATTGCCCGCGTCCGCGCCTTTTTCTCCGGTATTCGTCAGGCGGAGGGTGCCGCATTTGTCCTTGCTCTGGATGGGCGCGGGGATGGCCACGAGGGAGAAGCTGCTGTCATCAATCGTCAGCCTGAGGTCGTAGAATTTATTGCCTTCCCGCGGACACTGGGCGGGCAGCG
>JAITEO010000314.1 GCA_031281985.1 Zoogloeaceae bacterium
TCTTGGGGTTTGAAACCAGGCGAAGCCTGGCTTCAAACCGTGTAAACCCAACGCAAAACCAGCGCGGCCTGGGGGTTCTCGTAGGGGCGCGCTGCGCGCGCCCGCAAACCGTTCCCGCCGTGTAACGGCAGGCGGGCGCATGCAATGCGCCCCTACGGGATCGCGCAGATGGGTAGTGGGTTACGTTGCTTTTCCACCAAAAAAGGGCAGGCTTCGCCTGCCCTTTTTTGCTGACTGACCCGGCAAAAAGTGGTCTTTCACTTTTTGACGTTTCCTAGATCCCCGCCCCCAGTTCGTTCCCGTCGCGCTCGTTGTCCTCGCGCTCGAATACCTTCATGCGTGAGGGGGTGAGGCGCACGTTCTGGCCTTCGTGCAGGCCTTGCGTGACCAGTTGGGCGCGGCTCATTTCCACCTCGAAGTGTTGGGCGTCGGCGGAGCGTCCCACGAGTTCGATGCGCGCGAGCGCGCCAAAGCCCAGGATGCGGGTGATCCGGGCGGCGACGCCGATGGCGTCGTTGGCCTCATTGCCCTCATCGCCCGCATCCTCCGGCACGATATCCAGTTCATGCGGGCGCACGAAGGCGGTGACGGATGCGCCCGTGGTCAGGCTTCCGGCCTCTGGCGCGGTGTCGGCGTGCAAAAGCGTCTCCTCCAGACGCACGCGGCCAGCCTCGATGCGGCCATGAAAATAATTGACCGCGCCCAGAAAGCCGTAAACAAAGGGCGTTGCCGGATGCTGATAGACTTCCTGCGGCGTGCCGATCTGTTCGACATGTCCGTGATTCATCAACACCACGCTGTCGGAGACTTCCAGCGCCTCTTCCTGGTCGTGGGTGACGAAAATGGAGGTGATGTGCAGTTCGTCATGCAGACGCCGAAGCCAGCGGCGCAGTTCCTTCCTGACCTTGGCGTCGAGCGCACCGAAGGGTTCGTCGAGCAGCAGCACGCGCGGTTCCACCGCCAGGGCGCGGGCGAGCGCGATGCGTTGCCGCTGGCCGCCGGAGAGTTGCGCGGGCAGATGATCGGCAAGCCAGTCGAGTTGCACCAGTTCCAGGAGCGTGTGCACCCGCTTGCGGATTTCCGCTTCCGCTGGCCGCTGTTTGCGCGGTTTTACCCGCAATCCGAAGGCGACGTTCTCGAAGACGCTCAGGTGGCGAAAAAGCGCGTAATGCTGGAAGACGAAGCCGACCTGGCGTTCGCGCACGTGCGTGCTGGAAGCGTCCTCGCCCTCCAGGAGCACCGTGCCCCGATCCGCGGTTTCCAGACCGGCGATGATGCGCAACAGCGTGGTCTTGCCGCAGCCGGAAGGGCCGAGCAGCGCCGTCAGTTGTCCGCCGGGAAAGGCGAGGCTGACGTCGTCCAGGGCGACGAAATTGCCGAATTGCTTGTGGATGCCGCGTACTTCGATGCTCATGGGCTGGTTTCCTGTGCGTCGTTATTCAAATCCAGGCTTTGTTCCGCCTTCCATTCCACCCAACTCTTGACGGCGAGCGTCACCAGCGCCAGGAGCGCCAGGAGCGAGGCGACGGCGAAGGAAGCGGCAAAATTGTATTCGTTGTAGAGAATCTCGACTTGCAAGGGCATGGTGTTGGTCATGCCGCGAATGTGGCCGGAAACCACCGATACCGCGCCGAATTCGCCCATGGCGCGGGCGTTGCAGAGGATCACGCCGTAGAGCAGTCCCCATTTGATGTTCGGCAGCGTCACCCGCCAGAAAGTCTGCCAGCCGCGCGCGCCCAGCACGATGGCGGCTTCTTCCTCCTCGCGTCCCTGCGCCTGCATCAGGGGAATCAGTTCGCGGGCGACGAAGGGGAAAGTGACGAACACCGTCGCCAGCACGATGCCCGGAACGGCGAAGATGATTTTCGTATCGCCCAGCACGGGCGCAACGGAACAGGCCAACCATTCCGGGTACGCAACCGCAAGCGGAGCGCCATCCCGGCAGGCGCTGGCGATCGTGCCCCAGTACTGGAAAAACGGGGCAAACCAGCCATGCTGGGTGCTGAACACCAACACGAACACCAGACCGGCAATCACCGGCGAAACGGAAAACGGCAGGTCGATCAGGGTGGTGAGCAACTGCTTGCCGCGAAACTCGAACTTGGCGATGCACCAGGCCGCCGTCACGCCGAACAGCAGGTTGAGCGGCAGGGCGATGGCGGCGGTAATCAGGGTAAGCCGGATGGCGGCAAGCGCGTCCGGGTCGGCGATGGCCGCCCAATAGGCTTCCAGCCCCTTGCGCAAGGCTTCCGCAAAGACGAGGATGAGCGGCAGGAGCAAGAAAACGCCAAAGAAAAGGAGCGCAAGGGAGAGCACCAGACGCTTCACCCACGGCGCTTCGCGCGTGGCGTTGCTATGCTCGAAACGAGTGTCGCGGGCGCGCTTCTTGCGCAGCAGCCCGGAAGAAGCGGCGCTCATCCGCGTCCCCTCCGTATGCGCTGACCACTCCAGGCTTGCAGGACGTTGATCAGCAGCAACAAGACGAAGGACAGGAGCAGCATCACCGCCGCCACCGCCGTCGCGCCCACGTAATCGTACTGTTCCAGCTTGGTGATGATGATGAGCGGCGTGATTTCCGAAACCAGCGGCGTGTTGCCGGCGATGAAGATTACCGAGCCATATTCCCCCACCGCGCGCGCAAAGGCGAGCGCAAAGCCGGTGAGCAGGGCGGGCAGCAGAATCGGCAGCAGCACGCGGTAAAAGGTCTGCCAGCGCTGCGCGCCCAGGCTGGCGGCGGCTTCTTCCAGTTCCATGTCCAGGTCTTCCAGAATCGGCTGCACGGTGCGCACCACGAAGGGCAGGCCGATGAAAATCAGCGCCACGAGAATGCCCAGCGGCGTATAGGCCACCTTGACGCCCCAACCGGCCAGCGCTTCCACGCAGGCGCCAGACAGGGATTCGGCGGCCTGCTCCGTTCCGCCCAGACGCAGCCAAAGCGCCGCCAGCAGGGAGCCGATAAAGGGGCCGGGCGTCTCCAGGAGTTTTCCCAGCCAGCCATTACTTGCATACAGCGCGGTCAGCGCGATGCCCGCTACCGCTGTCGGCAGGGCAAACGGCAGATCCACCAGGGCGTCGACCAGTTTCTTGCCCGGAAAGCTGTAGCGCACCAGCGACCAGGCCAGCAGCAGGCCAAACACGGAATTGATGGCCGCCGCCGCCAGCGACAGGCCAAAGCTGACCTTGTAGGACGCCACGACGCGCGGGGCGCTGACGACCTTCCAGAATTCCGCCGGACTCAACTCGGCGGACTTGAGGAAGACCGCCGCCAGCGGAATCAGGACGATGAGCGAAAGGTAGAGGAGCGTGTATCCCAGCGTCAGGGAAAAGCCCGGCAGGACACTCTTGTGCCGCCGCGCCATTTAGGGGTGTTCCACAATCTGGTCGTAGATGCCGCCATCGGCGAAATGGGTTTTTTGTACCGCTGCCCAGCCGCCCAGCGCGCTTTCCACCGTGAAGGTGCGCACGGCGGGAAAATGTGCCGCGTATTGCCTCAGCACCGCCGGATCGCGCGGACGGAAATGGTGCCGGGCAATAATCTGTTGCCCTGCCGGAGAAAACAGAAAATTCAGGTAGGCGGTTGCCGCTTCGCGCGTGCCGCGTTTGTCGACCACCTTGTCGACGATAGCCACCGGCGCGGCGGCTTCGATGGTGAGGGCGGGGTACACCACCTCGAAACGTTCGTCGCCCAATTCATCGGCAATCAGCGCCGCCTCGTTCTCGAAAGTCACCAGCACATCGCCGATGTCGCGCTGGGTAAAGGTCGTCGTTGCGCCGCGTCCGCCGCCATCGAGCACCGGTACGTTCTTGAACAGCGCCGCCACGAACTTTTGCGCCTCGGCGGCATTGTTGCCATTCTTCTGCAGCGCCTGCCCCCAGGCCGCCAGATAGGTGTAGCGGCCATTGCCGGAAGTCTTGGGATTGGGGACGATTACCGAAATGCCGGGACGCGCCAGATCCGCCCAATCCTTGATGCCCTTGGGATTTCCCTTGCGTACCAGGAACACGGAGACCGTGGTGTAGGGCGCGGATCCATGCGGGAAACGCCGCTTCCAGTCGGCGGCCACCAGCGCGCCGCGCTCGACCAGGATGTCGATGTCCGGCGACTGGTTCATGGTCACCACATCCGCTTCCAGCCCCGCCGCTACCGATAGCGCCTGTTTGCTGGAGCCGCCATGCGACTGGTTGATTTCGATGCGCGCCTGTTTTCTTGCCTGCCACTCGGCGGCAAATGCCGGATTGATGTCCTTGTACAACTCACGCGAGACATCGTAGGAAACGTTGAGCAGACTCAATTCCGCCCTGACCGGCAGAGCAAGGAACGCCAACAGGGATAGGTACAGGGGAAAAGACAGGGCGCGCATGGGGAAGACTCCTTTATGGGAATGGCAGGAAGTCTAAACGGCAAATACGCAGTAAAAAATAATAAAAAGGTCGATGCTTATGCGTGAAAAGCATATGGCTTTGCGCGTCCGCGCCTGTGGGAAAGGCAAGGCGCATGGCGGCGTGTCAGTTTTCGGTTTCCGCGTAGTGGATGCCGGAGAGCATGTGGCGTGCCTGGTTCTGGATTTGATCCT
Organism: Zoogloeaceae bacterium; assembly: GCA_031281985.1. Taxonomy (GTDB): domain Bacteria; phylum Pseudomonadota; class Gammaproteobacteria; order Burkholderiales; family Rhodocyclaceae; genus Azovibrio. The sequence goes on from JAITEO010000314.1 coordinate 4,575, forward strand.
GCATTTGCTGGAGCATTTTCTGGCTTTGTTCCATGTAGGCCGACATCATGCTTTGCATGGCCGGTTGCTGGAGGTTGATGAACTGTGCCCAGAAATCCGGCGGCATTTGCGATGTGGCGTTTTCGCCGAAGACGGAGCGGGATTGTTCCTGCAATTTGTGCTGGAAGTCGAGGAAGCTGCGGATGTTGTTTTCCAGGTATTTGCCCAGCACGCCGCGCATGGCGTTGCCGTAGAGGCGGATCATCAGGCTCAGCAGTTCGCTGGAAAAAATCGGCACGCCGCCGCTTTCCTCTTCCAGCAGCACCTGCAACAGGATGCTGCGCGTCAGGTCTTCGCCGCTCTTGGCGTCGACGACCTTGAAATGGTCGTAGTGCAGCACCAGTTCCTTGATGTCGCTCAAGGTGATGTAGCTGCTGGTCAGGGTGTCGTAGAGACGGCGATTGGGGTATTTCTTGATTTGTCGGATTTCTTCTGTCATCGGGGTTGCTCCGTGCGTTGTGTGCGGCGCGGCATCAAGGGGCGGCAAAAATGAAATCCATTTCTTGTCGGCCTTGTGCCGGTTCAGATAGTAAAAAAGGGCAGGCGAAGCCCGCCCTTTTTGGGAGTAAAGGCAACGAAACCCCGCAGCCGGTCTGACTTTGCGTCGGGTTTACGCGGCTTGAAGCCAGGCCTTGCCTGGTTTTTCAAGCCCAAGACAAACCGGCAAGAACACAGGGTTGTTTTTGCCGCCTTCTTACTGGTAGTGCAGGCCGCCGTTGACGTTCAAGGTTGCGCCGGTGGTGAAGCCGGAAAGCTCATCGGCCAGGAAGACCACGGCAAAGCCGATTTCTTCCGGCTTGGCGAGGCGCTTCACCGGCACGGAATCAATGATGCCTTGCAGGATTTCCGGCTTGATGGCGGTGACCATCTTGGTGGCGACGTAGCCGGGGGCGATGGCGTTCACCGTCACGCCCTTGGTCGCCAGTTCCTGCGCCAGCGCCTTGGTGAAGCCGATGACGCCAGCCTTGGCGGCGGAGTAGTTGGTCTGTCCGGCCTGTCCCTTGACGCCATTCACGGAGGAGATGTTGATGATGCGTCCCCAGCCGCGTTCGGCCATCTTGGCGGAAACCTGCTTGGTGACGTTGAAGAGGCTGGAGAGGTTGGTGTTGATCACGGCATCCCACTGTTCGCGTTCCATACCCTTGAACATCTTGTCGCGGGTGATGCCGGCGTTGTTTACCAGAATGTCGATGGGGCCTGCCTTTTGTTCGGCTTCGGCAACCATGGCCTGCACGGAGGCCAGATCGG
>JAITEO010000327.1 GCA_031281985.1 Zoogloeaceae bacterium
CCTGCCGTTCCCTCTCCCCCAATCCTTTGGGGGAGAGGGTGCCCGACAGGGCGGGAGAGGGGGCGGCACGGCGCGGTTGACAGGGTTTTCCTGGAAAACAAGCAGCGGCGCTTCGTCGGGTGCAATCCAAAGCTGACCGCCAACCGTATCGAAATCGACCACGCAACCTCGCGCTTTTTTCGAGCGCGATCGCATTTGAACATCCGGAAGCGTCCCGAAGGGACGCCTCCCGTGCGCGGCGGCGCTTCGTCTGGCAAGGTTTTCCCCCGCTTTGAATCGCCCCATCGGTCTTCTGTCTTCTCCCCTCTGACCTGATGTAGAATCTCTTCCCTTTTCCCTACGTCTGAGGACATAGTTCATGTTTTCTGCCAAAGACACGCTGGCAACGGTCGATCCGGAGTTATGGAAGGCGATTGAAGCGGAGAATCGCCGTCAGGAAGAGCATATCGAACTGATTGCTTCCGAAAATTACGTTTCGCATGCCGTCATGGCGGCGCAAGGCTCGCAACTGACCAACAAGTACGCCGAAGGCTATCCCGGCAAGCGCTATTATGGCGGTTGCGAATATATCGACGTGGTGGAGCAGTTGGCGATCAATCGCGTCAAGACCCTCTTTGGCGCGGAAGCGGCCAATGTGCAGCCCAATTCCGGTTCCCAGGCCAATCAGGCGGTGCTCATGGCCTTTGCCCGTCCCGGCGACACCATCATGGGCATGAGCCTTGCGGAAGGCGGGCATCTGACGCACGGCATGCCGCTCAACATGTCCGGCAAATGGTTCAACGTCGTCGCCTACGGGTTGAACGCCAAGGAAACCATCGACTACGAGGCGATGGAAGCCCTGGCGCGCGAGCACCAGCCGAAAATCATCATCGCGGGCGCGTCCGCCTATTCGCTGCGCATCGACTGGGCGCGCTTTGCCAAAATCGCCCGGGAAATCGGCGCGATTTTCTGGGTGGATATGGCGCATTACGCGGGGCTGATTGCGGCGGGGTTCTATCCCAACCCCGTTCCCCATGCCGACGTGGTGACGACGACGACGCACAAGACCCTGCGCGGGCCGCGCGGCGGCGCGATCTTGATGAAGGCCGAGCATGAGAAGGCCATCAATTCCGCGGTCTTTCCCGGCTTGCAGGGCGGGCCGCTGGAACATGTGATTGCCGCCAAGGCGGTTTGCTTCAAGGAGGCGGCGGGCATTGCCTTTCAGCGGGCGCAGGAACAGGTGCTGAACAACGCCCGCGTCATGGCGCGGGTGTTGCGGGAACGCGGATTGCGGATCGTTTCCGGCGGCACGGAATCGCATATGTTCCTGCTCGATCTGCGCGCCCGGCAAATCACCGGCAAGGATGCCGAGACGGCGCTGGGGCGGGCGCATATCACGGTCAACAAGAACGCCATTCCCCATGACCCGGAAAAGCCCTTCGTGACCTCCGGCATCCGCATCGGCTCTCCGGCGATGACCACGCGCGGCTTCAAGGAACTGGAAGCGGAAAAGGTGGCCAACCTGATTGCGGATGTGCTGGAAGCGCCAGCGGATGAGGCCGTGCTGGCGCGGGTGAGCGCCGATGTTGCCGCGCTTTGCCGGAAATTCCCGGTCTATGGCGCGTAGCGAAACGAGAAGGCAGGCCGCGTAGCATGAAATGTCCCTTTTGCGCCACGGCGGATACGGCGGTCATCGACACGCGACTCAACGAGGAAGGCGACGTGGTGCGGCGGCGGCGGCGGTGTCCGGCCTGCGACAAGCGGTTTACCACCTATGAGCGGGTAGAGGCGCAGTTGCCGCAGGTGGTCAAGCGAAATGGCGCGCGCGAGCCGTTTTCGCGCGAGAAACTGCGTGCCAGCCTGGAACTGGCGCTGCGCAAGCGTCCGGTGAGCACGGAAGCCGTAGACAGCGCCGTCGCGGATACCGAGGAACGCCTGCGCGTCCTGGGCGAGCGGGAAATCAGCTCGCAGCAACTGGGTGAGTTGCTCATGGGCGAATTGAAACGGCTGGATAAGGTGGCCTATATCCGCTTTGCCTCGGTGTATCGCAATTTCGAGGATATCGACGCTTTTTCGCGCGTCATTCGTGAAGTCTCTCCGGATGAATTTCTCCGCCGCTGACCATGCCGCCATGCAACAGGCTTTGCGCCTGGCGGAACGCGGCCTGTATTCCGCCACGCCCAATCCGCGCGTCGGTTGCGTGTTGACGAAGGAGGGCGCGGTAATCGGCGAAGGCTGGCACCAGCGCGCGGGCGAGCCGCACGCCGAAATCCACGCGCTCTTCGCGGCGGGCGGCAAGGCGCAAGGCGCGACCGCCTATGTCACGCTCGAACCCTGTTCGCATCATGGACGCACCCCGCCTTGCGCGGACGCCCTGATCGCGGCGGGCGTGCGGCGCGTGGTGGCGGCAATGGAAGACCCGAATCCGCAGGTTTCCGGGCGCGGCCTGGCAAGGCTGCGGGCGGCGGGCGTGACGGTGGAGACCGGCCTTCTGGAGGAGGCGGCAAGGGAACTCAACATCGGGTTCATTGCCCGCATGACGCGCGGCTATCCCTGGCTGCGCCTGAAAATCGCGGCCAGCCTGGATGGCCGGACGGCGTTGCAAAACGGCGAGAGCCAGTGGATTACCGGCGCGGCGGCGCGGCAGGATGGGCATCACTGGCGGGCGCGCGCCTGCGCCATTCTTACCGGCATGGGCACGGTGCAAACGGACGATCCGCGCCTGGATGCGCGCGGCGTGAAAACGGAGCGGCAACCCGTGAAGGTCATTCTCGATCCGCGCCTGGAACTCTCGCCAAAGGCGCGTCTTTTCGCTTCCGGCGCGCCGGTGCTGGTGGTCTCTGCCGTGGAGGATTCCGCAAGCGCCGCGCCGCTGCAAGATGCGGGCGCGGAGTGCCTGTGCCTGCCGGGGGTGGATGGGCGGATCGATTTGCTGTCGCTGATGCAGGAACTGGTCGCGCGCGGCATGAATGAGGTGCACGGCGAAGCGGGCGCGAAGCTGAACGGCGCCTTCCTTGCCGCCGGATTGGCGGACGAGTTGCTGGTCTATCTCGCGCCTTG
>JAITEO010000328.1 GCA_031281985.1 Zoogloeaceae bacterium
AAAAAATGGACACGACAACCGCAAAATCACGCATGGCGGCGCTCTATGACGAGATCGCGGCGCATGACCGCGCCTATTACGAACTCGACGCGCCCACGATTGCCGATGCCGACTATGACGCCCTGTTCCGCGAGCTTCAGGCGCTGGAAGCAGCGTACCCGGAACTGTGCGCGGCGGATTCGCCGACGCGGCGGGTCGGCGGACGGGCGCTGGAAGCCTTCGCGCAGGTCGTCCACAGCGTGCCCATGCTCTCCATCCAGACGCAGACCGATACCGGCGCTTCCGGCGCGACGAGTTTCGATGCGCGTGTGCGCAAGGAACTGGAGCTTGCCGAGGACGCGCCCGCGGTGGAATATGTCGCCGAACTGAAATTCGACGGGCTGGCGGTGAGCCTGCGCTATGAAGAAGGCGCGCTGGTGCAGGGCGCGACGCGCGGCGATGGCGCAGTCGGCGAGGAGGTGACGCAAAACCTCCGGACCGTGCGCGACATTCCGCTCTGCCTGTCCGACAAGGCCGGAAAAATCCCGCCAGTGCTGGAAGTGCGCGGCGAAGTCTATATGCGGCGCGACGATCTGGCGCGCTACAACGAAGCGGCAAGAGCGCGCGGCGAAAAGCCGCTGGTCAATCCCAGGAACGGCGCGGCGGGCAGCATCCGCCAACTCGATCCGCGCATCGCCGGACGCAGGCCGCTCCACTTCTTTGCCTATGGCATTGGCGCGGCAGCGGGTTGGGACTTGCCGGCAACCCACGCCGAATTGCTGGCGGCGCTGGCGGACTTCGGCTTTCCCGTCTGCGAACACCGCGCCATCGTGCAAGGCGCGCAGGCGCTGGCGGAATTTCACGCGCACGCGGGGAATCTGCGCGCGCAACTGCCGTTCGACATCGACGGCGTGGTCTACAAGGTAAATAGCCTGGAACTGCAAGGACGCCTGGGCTTTCGCACGCGCGAGCCGCGCTGGGCAATCGCCCACAAATATCCGCCGGAAGAAGCGCGAACGAAGGTGGAAGCCATCGAGGTGCAGGTGGGACGCACCGGCGCAATCACGCCCGTCGCGCGCCTGACGCCGGTCTTCGTCGGCGGCGTCACCGTCACCAACGCCACGCTGCACAATGAGGACGAAGTGCGCCGAAAGGACGTGCGCGTCGGCGATACGGTCATCGTGCGCCGCGCCGGGGACGTGATTCCCGAAATCGCGCGCGTGGCGCTGGATGCGGAAAACGCGCCGCGCAATCCGCCATTTGCCCTGCCATCGCTTTGTCCCGAATGCGGCTCGCGCGTGGTGCGCGAGGAAGGCGGGGCGATTGTGCGCTGCTCCGGCGGGCTGGTGTGTCCGGCGCAGGTCAAGGGATCGCTCTTGCACTTTGCCGGACGGCGTGCCATGGACATCGAGGGCTTGGGCGACAAGCTGGTCGAGCAACTGGTCGAGGCGGGACTGGTCAAGACCCCCGCCGACCTCTATGCCCTGACCCTGCCGCAACTGGCGGCGCTCGAGCGCATGGGCGAAAAGTCCGCCGAAAACCTGCGGGCGGCCATCGAAAAAAGCAAGGCCAGCAGCCTTGCCCGCTTCATTTTCGCGCTGGGACTGCGCAACGTGGGCGAGCGCACGGCGCGAGACCTGGCGCGTCACTTCGGCAAACTCGACGCGCTGCAAGCCGCGGACATGGAGACCCTGATGCAGGTGCCCGACGTTGGCCCCATCGTTGCCGAATCCATCCTCGATTTCTTTGCCGAAGCGCACAACCGCGAGGTCATCGACCGCCTCATCGCCGCGGGCGTGCATTGGCAGGAGAGCGCCGGCCAAATGGCGGAGGCGTCATCGCAAAACCCGCCGGGCGTACTGTCCGGCAAGACCTTCGTCATCACCGGCACGCTGCCCAGCCTCAAGCGCGACGAAGCCAAGGCGCTGATCGAGGCGGCGGACGGCAAGGTCAGCGGTTCCGTCTCCAAGAGAACCGACTACGTGCTGGCAGGCAGCGAGGCTGGCTCCAAACTCGCCAAGGCGCTGGAATTGGGGATAACGGTGTTGGACGAGGCGGCGCTCAAGGCCATGCTGGAACGGCAAGGCGATGTATAAGCGATTGGCGCGCATCGTTCTTGCGGGCATCCTGCTGACGGCCTTGGGGCGCGCGGCGGGGACGGAGCCGGCCAGCGATTTCCTGGCGCAGCAGTTGCGCTACGAACGGGTGCGTGTCGCCTACAAGAGCAAGAACGCCGCGCTGGAAAAAACCTTGCGCCAGGCGGGGCTGGAAACGCATGACCTGAATCTCCTGATCCTGGCCTACAAGGCGGAAGGCGTGCTCGAACTGTACGTCAAATCCAGCGCCGCAAGCCGCTATCAAAAGCTGCGGGACTACACCATCTGCCGGGTTCCGGGAAAACTGGGGCCGAAACGCCAGTCGGGCGACGAGCAGGTTCCCGAGGGGTTCTATCATATCGACCGCTTCAATCCGCAAAGCAATTTTCTCCTTTCCCTGGGCATCAATTACCCCAATGCCGCCGACAGGATCAAGAGCAAGGGCAGGAATCCGGGCGGCGACATCTTCATTCACGGCAATTGCGTCAGCATCGGCTGCCTGCCCATGACCGATGATAAAATCCGGGAAATCTATCTGTACGCCGTCCATGCCAGAAACAGCGGCCAGCGCCGGATTCCCGTCTATATCTTCCCGTTTCGGATGACAGAGGCCAACATGCAAAAATACGCCGCGCAAAACGCGGCCAACCCCGCCTTGCTCCGCTTCTGGAAAACCCTGCAAACGGGCTACGCGCGTTTTGCCCAGGACGCCCAGGCGCTACCGGTGCAGGTCGATGAACAAGGCGAGTACACGTGCTGTGGCGGCAAAAAGTAAAAACCTACTTTTTGCCGGGTCAGTCAGCAAAAAAGGACAAGCAAAGCTTGCCCTTTTTTGGCGTAAAGGCGAGGAAACCCACTACCCTCTGCACGGGTCGTAGGGGCGCACTGCGTGCGCCCGTTGGCCGTCACGCGACACGGACGATTTGCGGGCGCGCGCAGCGCGCCCCTACGAAACCCCCAAGA
>JAITEO010000355.1 GCA_031281985.1 Zoogloeaceae bacterium
AGCGAGAGTTTTTTCGTCCGTCATGCCTATTTCCTCGGACAAAATGACCCCTACAAGGCGTTGAAAACCAGCCTGAAAGCCGAAATCGACCGGGAAGCCTGGGCCAGCCTCAACAGCGATATTTCCCGCTCTTTCGACAAACCGAAATCCGGGCGCATCGCGGTAAAGGTCATCAACCATCTGGGAGACGAGGTGATGAAGGTGTTCAGGGTGAACTGAAACGAGGACGTGACATGAAAAATGAATTCATTCAACCCAGGTTTGTCGGCGCGCGTTTTGATGAACACACATTGCCTGTCGACGTGGCGCGCGATCTTGCGGCTTATGAAGCATTGTTGATCGAGTTGGCAAAGCATTTGTATCTCAAGGAACATCCAGAGCGCCAGCGTGTGCCGAAGGGGTTTTCCGACGCGCATCTGGACATTGTGAGCGTGGAAGAAGGAAGCGCAAGGCCCGTTTTGGCTTTGGTGGTTTCCGGGGCATTGGAATTGCTCGGAAATGTAAACCCTTATTATGAACAGGCGCGTGACTTGATTGCCGAATGTGTCGCCGCGCCTGAAACCGCCTTGCCGCAGAATTTTCCAAAAGAGTTATTGGCGCATTTCAACCAGTTTGGACGTTCATTACGGGAAGAGGAATCATTGGAACTGCGTACTGGAAAACAGGCGCAACCGGCGGTATTGAATCCGGAAAAACGTAAAAAACTGGTGCTGGCGGCAAACAGGGCTTATGAACGGGAAATCGAATTGACGGGAGCCATTGCAGAAGTGGATTGGGAAAAATCAACGTTTCGCCTTCGTCTTGTGGAGGGCGGACAAGCGACGATTCCAATGCCGGAGAGCTTTCATGAGAAGGCCAGACAATCCGGGGGCAAGAGCAGGCATTATGTTTTCCTCAAAGGCGTGGCACTTTATGACTCTTGGGAACGATTGCAGAAGGTGCTTTTTGTTGAATCGTTGGACATCATCAAAAATTATCCGCTCGTGGCACGCCTTGACGAACTTGCGCAACTTGAGGACGGTTGGTACGAAGGAGAAGGCAAAGCGCCTGATCAGAAACAGCTTGACCATTTCGCGCAACGATTTGCCGATTCATACCCGGAACAGCTTCCGCTGCCGACGATCGCCCCCAAACAGGATGGGGGAATCTTGCTGGAATGGAATGTCGAAGGTATGCCATCTCTTGACGTGGATTGGGTTACGAAGCGCGCCAGTTTTCATGCCTTTGGGCCACATGACGAGGATATCGAGGCGGATTTCGATCTTGGCGTCGATGACCATTGGGAGCAATTATGGCCATTTTTGTCCAGACATGTCCAGGCGAGGACGGCATGAGACCGGAGACGATGCTTCTGCGGCAAGCCCATCCTCAGTTTTGCTCGAACGGTGAGATAACGAGTCAGATGTTTTTCCCTTTTCCAAAGGACAAGGGGAATTTGTCGACTTACGATGGTGACCGGATGACGCCTGCCGAATCGTTCAAACATTATACGGAATTGGGATTTCTGTCTGTTGGTGTATGGGGCATCCAGTGCGCGCAAGTCAACGAAACAGGTTTGACGAGCCGCGCCGATCCTGTAGCGGGCAATCCCGCTCACGCAGTCATCGAATTCGGCGCAAGGATGGAAAAGGAATGTCGCAAATTGGCCAAGAAATTGAAGGCGTTTGCACTCATCAACGGTTGCCAGTACCCGCCAGAATAGAACCCACATGCGCTTTCTCATTGCCGACACCTTCACCGCCAGCCTCGCCCGTCTCGCAAACGACGCGCAAAAGGCTGTCAAGACAACCGCTTTCGATCTGCAACTGAATCCGGCCAACCCTGGATTCAGCTTTCACAAGCTCGACCGGGCACGCGATAAACATTTCTGGTCGGTACGGGTTGGCCGCGACATTCGCCTGATCGTGCATCGCACGGACGAGAGTCTTTTGTTGTGTTACGTCGATCATCACGACAAGGCTTACGAATGGGCGGAAAAGCGCCGACTGGAGACGCATCCGAATACCGGCGCGGCACAGATCGTGGAAATTCGGGAGCGCGTCGAAGAAATCCGTATTTCCCCACCCGCCGTTTCGCACAGGAAGAAGCTGTTCGATGCCTGGCCGGACGCGGAATTGCTCGGCTTTGGCGTACCGGAAGAATGGCTTGCCGATGTGCGCGCTGCGGAAGATGACGACACCCTGCTGGATCTGGCCGGCCACTTGCCTCAGGAAGCGGCGGAAACATTGCTGGAACTGGCTACCGGCAATCAGCCGCCCAGCATCCCCAGCCCGGTTTCGTATGCCGATCCCTTCCAGCATCCCGACGCGCAACGGCGTTTTCATCTGGTGTCGGATGCCGACGAATTGCGCGCGGCCCTCGATTATCCCTGGGAAAAATGGACGCTCTTCCTGCATCCGGCGCAGCGGCAGGCCGTGGAGCGCGACTACAACGGGCCGGTGCGCATTTCCGGTTCGGCGGGCACGGGAAAAACCATCGTCGCCCTGCATCGTGCTTACCAACGCTTGCGTCAGAAGGAAGAGGCGACGGTCTTGCTCGCCACATTTTCCACGCCGCTTGCCAATGCGCTGAAAAACAAACTCCATTGTCTCTTGCGCGGCAATCACCTGCCGCGCCTGGCCGAGCGCGTCACGATTGCGGCATTGGATGATGTTGTGCTGCGCCTTTACCGGTATCGGATCGGCAATCCGGTCTTGCTGAATGATGAAACCCTGCATGAAGTCATGCAAGAAGCTTCGCAATGGGTTCCCGATCATGGATTCCCGTTGCCTTTCCTGCTCTCGGAATGGCGCGACGTGATCGATGCCTGGCAACTCGATCATTGGGAAGCCTATCGGGACATCAAGCGCCTGGGACGCAAGACGCGCCTGTCCGAAACACAGCGGCAAACGCTCTGGCGCATTTTCGAGTTTGTCGGGGCGCGTCTCGATACATTGGGCGTCGTGAGCATGGCCGGCATCCTGACCCGATTGGCCGGTTATTTCGCAACACAGGACACCGCGCCTTACGATTACATCGTGGTCGATGAAGCGCAGGATTTGAGTGTTCCGCAAATGCGTTTTCTCGCCGCACTGGGCCATCATCGCGCGGACGCCCTGTTTTTTACCGGAGACCTTGGGCAGAGGATTTTTCAAACGGCCTTTTCCTGGAAAGCGCTTGGTGTCGATATTCGCGGACGCTCGCGGACGCTGACCGTGAATTATCGGACGTCGCATCAAATCCGCGCGCTGGCCGACCGTCTGTTGAACCCGGAAATCAGCGATATGGACGGCAATGCCGAGCGGCGTTTGCATACGGTATCGGTTTTCAGTGGCGTTGAACCGCTCATGCGGCGAGAAAAAACGCAAGAAGCCGAAATCGCGGCGGCGGCTGATTGGCTGAAGACGCAGATTGCCGCCGGCATTCGGCCAGGGGAGATCGGGGTCTTCGTGCGCTCCGAACGAGAAATCGAGCGCGCGACCCAAGCGCTGGCGGCAGCGGGGATTCCTTGCGCGACGCTGGATGAACAGGTTCTGCTCCCGGCCGATGCCGCTTCCGTCGGCGTCATGCATCTCGCCAAGGGGCTGGAATTTCGCGCGGTTGCCGTAATGGCCTGCGACGAGGGCGTGTTGCCTTCTTCCGCGCGCCTTGCCGATGTGGCCGAGGAATCCGATCTTCACGAAGTCCAGGAAACGGAACGCCATCTTTTTTATGTGGCCTGCACACGGGCACGCGATGCCCTGTTCATTTCCAGCGGTGGACGGCATTCGGAATTCCTGGATGACCTTGTCGCCGAAAGCCGTATGGAGACGTAATGATGGCCGAGACCTTCTTTGAAAAACCCATCCTGAATTCGCCTTATGCTTACCCCAATCGTCACTGGCAACTTGAAAACGGCCAGCCGACGGGCGTTATCGTCGAACATCGCCGCCGGGCCGAATTCATTACGCCGATCCCGAAACCAAGGCGGCAAAGCGGCCGCCAAGGCGATTTGCTGGATGAATCCCAGGGTCTGTCGCGGGACGGACAGAAATACGACACGATTTCCATCATCAATGAAATCCGCGCCGCCGTGGACGCCTGGCGCAAGCTGCCGCCCGGCGCGTGTGGCGTCACGCCGACGACCGCCCGTCTGCTCGAATACTGGCGCAGCCATGAATTCCAGGGAATCCGTCCGTTCTTCTGCCAGATCGAGGCGGTGGAAACCGCGATCTGGTTGGCCGAGGTCGCGCCCAAGCAGGGGAAGAAATACGCGCATCTCATCGAAAGCCTCAAAAACGCCAGCCTGGAGAGCAATCCCGGACTCATTCGCACGGCATTGAAGCTTGCCACGGGCGCGGGCAAGACCACGGTAATGGCGCTCATCATCATCTGGCAAACGACCAATGCCGCGCGCCATCCGAACAGCAAGCAATTCACCAAAGGGTTCCTGATCGTCACGCCGGGCATCACTATCCGTGACCGCCTGCGTGTCCTCCTGCCCAACGACCCGGACAGCTATTACAAAACCCGCGATCTGTTGCCCGCCGACATGCTTGCGGATATGCGCGAGGCCCGTGTCGTCATCACCAATTACCATGCCTTCAAACTACGCGAACGCATGGAAATCGCCAAAGGCACACGGGCGCTCCTGGCCGGACATGCGGGCGCGGCACCTTCCACGCTGGAAACCGAAGGACAGATGTTGCAACGTGTCATCCCGGATTTGATGGGAATGAAGCACATCGTCGTCATCAACGACGAAGCGCACCACTGCTATCGCGCCAAGCCGGATACAGAGGAAGAAAAGAAGCTCAAGGGCGACGATAAAAAGGAAGCCGAGCACAACAACGAAGCCGCCCGTCTGTGGATTTCCGGCCTGGAAACCCTCCAGCGCAAGATTGGCATTGCCCGTATTTTCGATCTCTCCGCCACGCCCTTTTTTCTCTCTGGTTCCGGCTATGCCGAAGGCACGCTTTTTCCCTGGACCGCCAGCGATTTTTCGCTCATGGACGCCATCGAATGCGGCATCGTCAAACTGCCGCGCGTACCCGTAGCCAGCAATATCCCCAACGAACAAATGCCGATGTATCGCAATCTGTGGGAACACATCGGCAAGAAGATGCCCAAGAAAGGGCGAGGGAAAAATGGCACGCTCAATCCCCTGGACTTGCAGAAATTGCAGGAATTGCAGAACGCGCTGGACGCCCTCTATGGGCATTACGAAAAAACCTTCCAGCTTTGGGAGGCGGCGCGCATCAAAGCGCCGCCCTGCTTCATCATCGTCTGCAACAATACCGCGTCTTCCAAGCTGGTCCATGACTACATTTCTGGTTTCGTGTGGCAAAAAGAGGATGGCGGCAGCGAACTGGTGGAAGGACGCCTCAAACTGTTCCGCAATTTCGACGAACACGGCGAACCGCTCGCGCGACCGCGCACCCTGTTGATTGATAGCGAGCAACTCGAATCCGGCGAGGCGTTGGACAAGAATTTCCGCGTCATGGCCGCAGCGGAAATCGAACGTTTCCGGCAGGAAATCATCGAACGCGATGGCAACAGCGCCGCCGCCGACAAGCTCACCGACCAGGATCTATTGCGCGAAGTAATGAATACCGTCGGGAAAACCGGACGTTTGGGCGAATCCATCCGCTGCGTCGTTTCCGTTTCCATGCTCACCGAAGGCTGGGACGCCAACACCGTGACCCATGTGCTGGGTCTGCGCGCCTTCAGTACGCAGCTTTTGTGCGAACAGGTCATGGGTCGGGCGTTGCGCCGCTATTCCTACGATTTGAACGACGAGGACCTGTTCAGCGTCGAGTATGCCGATGTTTTCGGCATCCCCTTCGACTTTACCGCCCAGGCGGTCATTGCCCCGCCACAGCAACCCGTGGAAACCGTGCTGGTCAAGGCGATGCGCCCGGAACGCGATGCGCTGGAAATCCGTTTTCCGCGCGTGGAAGGCTACCGCGTCGAATTGCCGCAAGAAGAACTCGAAGCCGAATTCACCGACGATTCACGTTTCGTCTTGACGCCCGCGCTGGTCGGGCCT
>JAITEO010000363.1 GCA_031281985.1 Zoogloeaceae bacterium
CAGAGGCGAGCGTGCCGACATCCGCGCAGTATGCCAATACCCCACCTCGCAGTCAGCGGCGATGCCAACCCAGCCGCTATTTTTGATATTTCCAGTTCTAATCTAATCTAATCCCCCCCCCTTGTCAGGGGGGAAGACAAGGCGAAGGCTGATCTGGCGAAGCCAGATGCGGTAAAGCCGCACAAAACCGTGCGCACCGCAAGCGATTGCTCTTGGGCTTTTATCCCTGTTGCGTGAATTCCGCCTGTAACGCCACGATTCCGTGTCCGAGCTGGATGGCGTTATCTGGAATCAACAAATAGCGCCAAGGTTTGCCGCCGTTTCCCGTGGCGTGCTGGTTGGCGAAACTCACCAGCGCACCGCTGCACGCGCCTTGGCTTGCACGTCGTCCTGATGGATTTGATCCGCGCGTTTTGGCTCGATAATCAAACAGGCATCCACAGTTTCGACGATGAAATCCGGTTCGTAACGCCGGCCATTCTCGTATTCGATCAGGAATTGTCCTGATGCGGGCTTCATCCATTTCAGCACGTTCGGGTCGTCCTCCAGAATTTGCGCGAGCCGCCATTCGCCTTCGACGGACTGGAATTTCTGATAGGGATAACAACATTTTTTGAAACCTTTGAATACCATTTGCCGGATCAGGCGCTTGTCCGCGATAGGGGCACGGAAGTCGCGCGGCATCTCGTTCGCCGCCAATGTGAAAGAAACGGGTTTCAGCACATCGAAGCCTTGAGTGATTTTGCCGTGGTAATCCGTGGGCGTGACATGGATGTGCGCTTGCATCTGTGTCCAGACGAAATCGCCGATCTGCCGTTGCCAGTAAGTGAGCACGTTTTCCAGTTGATCGGGATTGTCGCCGAGATAGGCGCGCAGGTGTTCAATGACTTGACCCGCCAGATCGTAGAGCAGGTCGGCATGCTGGTCATAATCAATGGCGTCCCGTTCCATCAATTGACGCACGATGTAATTCTCCGGTCTGCACTCGCCCGCATCGCTGCCTTCCCATTGAATGCGCGCCTGGCGATTGTCTTCCAGATGTTGCAAAAGCAGTTCCTGAGTGACGGGCTGGAAATGGATTTTGTCCAGGTTTTCCAGTTTGAAGGGTTGAAAGGTGTAATTGACTTCCCGCGTCGGTAAAACCACGATGCGTGGCACGTCGATGGTGAATTGGATGAGGCGTTCGGTTACGTCGCGCACGGCTTGCGCGAGGCGCGCGTCGCGTTCTTGCGCGCTTTGGGCTTTCATGCCCGGCAGTTCCGTTTGCGGGACAGCTTCGTCCGCCATCCGCCCGACCGTGGCGATGAGTCGCTGCTGTACCTTGGTGTCGTTCAAGGCTTTGCTGGAAGAGAGCGCCGCGGTTTTCGCTTCCTGCTGCACGGCGCGCAGAACCAGTTCCGTCAACTGGACGGATTCGGGATCGTCCGTTTGGGTCAATTGCGCGCCGAGCACGTCCGCGAGCGGTTCGCCGTCGAGATCGGGCGCATGGCCCGTGGCGAGAATTTCGGCTATCGACCCCGTGTTGAGAAGCTGCGGGCGTTCGTTTGGCACGTCCGCGTCGCCGGTTGCGCCGATATAAACCGCTTTTTTGATGATGGAGTTCGGATCGTTGGCGCGGTCGATGATTTCCTGAAAACGGTCGTGCGCGACGATGCACAGCCGGTCGACTGCTTCCACGCCGGTGCGTTTGCCGTAAGGCAAGCGCAAACCGCGCCCGATGGTTTGCTCGGTCAGGATTTCGGAAGCCGAAGCGCGCAGGGGCACGATGGTGTACAGGTTGGTGACATCCCATCCTTCCTTCAATTTATTGACGTGGATGACGATTTCCGTCGTTTCGTCATGCTCCACCGCCAGCAACCGCTGCATGGCTTCGTCCGATTCCTCGCCGGAAAGATTGGAATGCACTTCGATGACGCGCCCCTTGTAGTGTCCCTGGAAAAAATCGTTCGCTTCGATCCTTGCCTTCAGGGCAGAGGCATGCGCCGTATCCTGCGCCACCACCAGCATGAAGGGTTTTACAACGGCGACATCGTGGGCGCGGGCGTAGTTTTCCAGTTCCACCTTGACGAATTCGTGGTGGTGTATGCCATCTTCCAGCTTGATTTCTTCCAGGCGCGCGGCATCGCATTGCGCGGCGCTGAAATCCTGGCGAGTGGCGACGGCGGGGATTTTGACGTAACCATCTTTCAATGCCTGCGACAAAGGATAGTGATAGACGATGTTGGCGAATTGGCGCGGATTCGCGCCCACGGTCTTGGGCGTGGCGGTCAGTTCAATGCCGAGCGCGGGGCACAGATCGTTGATGGCCTTTGCGCCGGCGCTGGCGTAATAGCGGTGCGCCTCGTCCATCAGCACGACCAGATCGGGCAGTCTGGCGAGGTATTCAAAATAGGATTCGCCCAGATATTCCTGAAAGCGGCGCACCCTCGCCGTGGCGGATTTGGCTGCGCCTTTTTTGTTGTCGCGGGCGTTGATCTTGGAAATGTTGAAAATGTTGATGTGTGGCGAGGCCGTGTCGTCGGCAAACAGTTCTCCGCTCACCTGCCGGGAAACGGCGATGTCCAGCCGAATACCGCGCCCGGTTTCGTAATCCTCGCCGGTGATGAGCACGGGCGGGTTGTTCGCCAGTTCAGGAATGCCTTTGAATACGTATTTCGGGCTGCCGGGCAGGAAATCGGTTTTCAGCTTTTCGTAAATGGTGAGATTGGGCGCGAGGATGAAGAAATGGCGGCTGCGCCCGGTGACGAATAGCCAGGCGATCATCGCGCCCATCAAGCGCGTCTTGCCCACGCCGGTCGCCAGCGCGAAACACAGCGAGGGAAAGGCGCGCTCGAATTTTTCCACCGTCGGATATTGGGCGCGCGTGACGGCAAGCCAGCGTTGCAGGTCGGCATCCTTGGCGAGATTCAATCTTTCCAGCAGGTCGACCAGAATGTCCAGCGATTCGTGTTGCGGTGCGCGCAGGGAAAGATGCCCGCCGATTTGCCGCGCGGCCTGCGCGCCGTCGATACGTTCACTCATCGCTTGTTTCTCCTTCATCCGTCCATTCGTCATCGTCATCGGCTTCTTCCGGCAGCGGCGCCTGTTCGGCCAGCACGTCGATGGAAAAGCTGTAATCGTCCTGATCCCATTCGCATTTGTGCAACACGGCGCGGGGGATCTTCTTCAGGGTCAGATTGGGAAAGGCTTTGGCTTCGGCCAGAAACGCCTTGCAGCAAATGAGCAGGGTACGTTCCGGGCCGACTTCCTCGCTGATGAAGCGCAATTGATCATGGGTGAGACTGCCGGTGGTCACGAAAATAAAATCCGTTTCCGTGCCCTGGCCATGTTGCCAGAATCGGGTCTGACTTGGGGCATAGGTAAACCCCATCAGTGTGCACATGGCTTCCGAGAGCATTTCGGGGTTGTAGGCCGGGTTGATGACCCAATGCCCCCATTTGTCCTTCTTGAGCAGCGAGGGCGCGAGCCGGTAATAACGAAAGCCGCCGCCGCCTTGCCAGTCGACGGCTTTGCTGATGCCGCCTTGATCC
>JAITEO010000029.1 GCA_031281985.1 Zoogloeaceae bacterium
CCTGCCGGGCACCTTTGCAGGGTGCAAACCCTCCCCTGCAAGTGGGGGAGGGGACGGCAAACGTTCATGCTTTGTCTGGAGAGGTTTTTCCTCCACTTTGGATTGCCCCCTCGTTTCGCTCCCCCCGCCATTCCCCGTGATCGCCGTGTTAGAATCCGCCTCCTTGTGATTTTGTGTGGTGGTTTTACGGTTTCATGTCCGACGATAATTTTCTGGTCACTATCGAGAACCTGCAATTCGATTATGGCGGCAAGCCGGTTTTGCAGGGGATCAACATGCGGATTCCCAGGGGGCGGGTGGTGGCCATCATGGGCGGGTCGGGCTGCGGCAAGACGACCTTGTTGCGCTTGATTGGCGGCCAGTTGCGTCCCACGGCGGGCAGCGTGCGGGTGGCGGGCGAGGCGATCAACGAAATGCGGCATGACCGTCTGTACGCCTTCCGGCGGCGCATGGGGATGCTGTTCCAGTTCGGCGCGCTGTTTACCGACCTCTCGGTATTCGACAACGTGGCGTTTCCCCTGCGCGAACATACGGATTTGCCGGAAGAGATGATCCGCGACCTGACCCTGATGAAGTTGCAGGCCGTGGGATTGCGCGGGGCGCGGGATTTGATGCCCAATGCGCTTTCCGGCGGCATGGCGCGCCGCGTGGCGCTGGCGCGGGCAATGGCGCTGGACCCGGCGCTCATCATGTATGACGAACCATTCACCGGCCTGGACCCGATTTCCCTGGGGGTCATCGGGCAGTTGATCCGGCGGCTGAATGACGCCTTGGGTGCGACTTCCATCATGGTGACGCATGACGTGCAGGAATCGCTGCGCATGGTGGATTACATCTATTTCATTTCCGAGGGCCGGGTGGCGGCAGAAGGCTCGCCGGAGGAAGTGCGCGCCTCCACGGACCCGCTGGTGCATCAGTTCATCACGGCCAAGGCGGATGGGCCGGTGCCCTATCATGTTCCCGCGCCGGACATGGCGGCGGAGTTCCTGGGAGCGGCGCATGTCTAGGCTATTGGCGATGTTGCGTTTCCTGGGCGGGGAGGTGGTCGACCGCGTCTGGCGGCTTGGCTGCGCCAGCCGGTTTTTCCTGGCGGTATTGGTGAAATCCGGCGCGGCGCTGTCGCGGTTTCCGCTGCTCTTGCGGGAAATCTGGTTTGCGGGCGTGTTGTCTTTACTCATCATCCTGGTTTCCGGCCTTTTTGTCGGGCTGGTGCTGGGGTTACAGGGCTACGAGATTTTGCAGCGTTATGGTTCGGCGCAGGCGTTGGGGACGATGGTGGCCCTGTCGCTGTTGCGTGAACTGGGGCCGGTGGTGGCCGCCCTGCTGTTTGCCTCGCGCGCCGGTTCGGCCATCACCGCCGAAATCGGCCTGATGAAGGCCACCGAGCAGTTGAAGGCGATGGACATGATGGCGGTCGATCCGGTGGCGCGCGTGGTCGCGCCGCGTTTCTGGGGCGGCGTCATTTCCATGCCGATTCTGGCGATGCTCTTTTCCAGCATGGGCATCCTGGGCGGCTGGCTGATCGGCGTGGTCTTCCTGGGCGTGGATGATGGCGCGTTCTGGTCTTCCATGCAGGCGTCGGTGGATTTCCGCTATGATGTCTGGAATGGCGTTTTCAAGAGCGTCATTTTTGGCGTGGCGGTATCGCTGATTGCCGTTTTCGAAGGCTATGATTCGGAACCCACGGCGGAAGGCGTGTCGCGCGCCATCACCCGTACCGTGGTCACTTCGGCGCTTGCCATTTTGGCGCTGGATTTTGTCTTGACCTCTTTCATGTTCAGAGGAATGCTATGAAACGCTCCGTTCTCGATCTCTGGGTCGGTTTTTTCGTCGCCATCGGCATTGGCGCGTTGCTGTTCTTGTCGCTCAAGGTGAGCAGTTTTTCCGGCATCGACCAGAAAGACGCCTATACCGTGAGCGCGCGCTTCGACAACATCGGCGGCCTCAAGGTCAAGGCGCCGGTGCGCAGCGCGGGCGTGCTGGTGGGACGGGTGACGGACATCCGCCTGGATCCCGAAACCTACGAGGCGCTGGTGGAAATGCGCATCGACAGCCATTATGCCTTCCCGGCGGACAGCTTTGCCGCCATCTATACGTCGGGACTCCTGGGCGACCAGTATATCGGCCTGGGCGCGGGCAACGACACGGAAAAGCGCCTCGCAAACGGCAGCGACATCAAGAAAACCCAGTCCGCCGTGGTGCTGGAACAACTGATCAGCCAATTCCTCTTCAACAAGTCGGTAGAAGGGCAGGATGCGCCATGAAATCCGTTCCTTTCCTTTGCATGATTGCCTTTCTGACGCTCCTGACCGGCGGCTGCGCGAGCCAGGCGCAGCGCGCGCCCATCGCGGCGGATCCCTTCGAGGGCTTCAACCGCGCCATGTTTTCCGTGCACCGGGAAGTCGATTCCGTGGTCATGAAGCCGCTGGCCAAGGGCTACGACCGTGCCGTGCCGTTGCCCGCCAAGGTGAGCGCCGGCAATTTCTTCGATAATCTGCGCGATCTGGGGCGCGGCGGCAACGCTCTGCTGCAGGGCAAGGGCGAGGCGGGCGCGACGAGCCTGGCACGGCTTGTGGTCAATTCCACGCTGGGTATCTTTGGCCTCTTCGATGTCGCCAGCGAAATGGGGCTGGAAGCGGGCAACGAAGGTTTCGCGCAAACGCTGACGCAGTGGGGCGCGCCATCCGGCCCCTATCTTTTCCTGCCGCTCCTGGGTCCCAGCACGCCGCGCGATCTGGCGGGCTGGTCGGTGGATCAGAGCCTCTATCCGCTCTGGCGCCACGTAGACGACCATCCGGCACTGCGCAACTCGCTGGCCACCATCAGCCTGACGCGCCAGCGCGCCTTGTTGCTGCCCCTGGATCGCATGCTGGATGAGGCTTCCCTCGATCCCTACGCCTATCTGCGCGACGCCTACCTGCAACGCCGCATTGCCGCGGAGGGGGACGACGCCTATGCGGAGGAAGCCAAGGAAGCCGAGGACGCCAAGGATGCGGAACTTCATTGAACTTTTTTTGCCCAAGGAATCTTGCCCCATGTCTATTTTTCGCTTCATCACGATAGCCGCCGCCAGCCTGCTGGCGGGTTTTGCGTTTGCCGGGGAAGGAGGAGCAGCGCCGGCAACGGCGCAGTTGCCTCCGGACGCGCTGGTGCAGAGCGTTACCGAGGATGTCCTGAAACTGCTCAAGCAGAACAGCGGCAAGGAAGGCAATACGCAGGAAACCATCGACCTGGTGGAAGCGCGGGTATTGCCGCATTTCAATTTCCAGCACATGACGGCGCTGGCGGTAGGGCGCGAATGGAGCAAGGCCAGCGCGCAGCAAAGGGAGATGCTGGCGCAGCAGTTCCATGATTTGCTGGTGCGCACCTACGCCAACTCGGTGACTTCCTACCGCGAGCAGAAGGTGCGCTACAAACCCTTCAAGATGAAGCCGGAGGATACGGACGTGCTGGTGCGCACCGAAATCCTGCAACCCGGCGCTCGTCCCATACAACTGGATTACAGCCTGGAAAAGATGGAAAGCGGCTGGAAGGTCTATGACGTGATGGTTGCGGGCGTGAGCCTCGTCATCAATTATCGCGCCAGTTTCGGCGAGGAAATCCGCAAGGGCGGCATCGACGGTCTGATCAAGGCGTTGCGCGACAAGAACGCCTCGCTGAAAAAGGACGCGGGAAAGCCATGATCCGTCCCGACGCCGACGGCCGTCTGCGCGTGGAAGCGCCCATGACGCTGGAAAACGCCCGTCCCTTGTTGCAGGCCGGGGAAGCGGCGTTGCGGACGGTCTTGCGGGCGGGAGAAAAAAAATGCGTGCTGGAGTTTTCCGGCGTGCCCCGCGTGGATTCTTCCAGCCTGGCGGTACTTTTGGCGTGGCAGCGCCTTTGCCGGACGCAGGGCGCGTTGCTGTGTCTTGCGGGTGCGCCGGAAAACCTGCGTTCGCTGGCCGATCTCTACGATCTCAACCTGCTCTTCGAGTGGGCGTAGGAGCGCCGCGCACAATGTCTTCTTCTCGCGGCATGAAACCCAGCGACATCGTTCGTTACCTGGATCGATACGTGATTGGCCAGGACGAGGCCAAGCGGACGCTGGCGGTGGCGGTATATACGCATCGCCGCAAGCTGGCGCTGGGGCGCGCGACCGCCACGGGCATGGACAAGAGCAATGTGCTGATCGTCGGCCCCACGGGTTGCGGCAAGACCTTGTTGTGCGCGACGCTGGCGCGGCAGCTTGCCATTCCCTTCGTCACCGCCGACGCTACCGTGCTGGCGCAGAGCCAGTATGTCGGCCAGGAAATCGAGGCCATCCTGGCGCGTTTGCTGGAGCGCGCCGATGGCGATCTGCAACAGGCCGAGCAGGGCATCGTCTTCATCGACGAAGTCGACAAGCTGAGGATGGCGGGCGACGGCAAAAGGGCGGCTTCCGGCGAAAGCGTGCAGCACGCGCTCCTGAAAATCATGGAAGGCTATCCCGTGCATCTGCCCGACGGGCGCATCATCGACACCAAGGGCATCCTCTTCATCTGCGGCGGCGCGTTCGTCGATTTGGAACAGATCATGGAGCGCACGCGCAGCTATGGCTATGTCGCCACCACGCAGGGCGATGACGCCAAGATACTGGAACGCCTGAACAGCCGCGTCAAGCCGACGGATCTGGTGGAATTCGGCCTGATCCCGGAATTCACCGGGCGCTTGCCCATCGTCGTCCGCGTCCAGCCGCTTTCCCGCGAGATGCTGGCGCGCGTCATGGTGGAGCCGCAGGACGCGCTCTACCGGCAATTCCAGGCCATTCTGGCGGAGGAGGGCGTGCGGCTCGTCGTCGCGCCGCGCGTGTTCGAGCAGATTGCGGACATCGCGCTGGAATACAAGGCCGGCGCGCGCAGCCTGCGCGGGATTTTCGAGGAGTTGCTGACCCCGGTGCTGTTTACCATTCCCGACCACCCGGAAGTCAAACAGGTACACATCCGCTCCCTGTACGAAGCGCCAGTGCTCGTCGGCGAACAGGGGGGTTCCGGGAATTCGGGCGAAGCGGGTTAGCGGGTAGCAGAAGACAGAAGACAGAGCGCTCGCTATGCTCGCTTTGTGGTCTGTATTCAGTGGTCACGGGTTTGACCGAATGGCCATTGAGAGGATGCAGAAAATGCAGAAATGGAAATCTCGGAAATGGAAATCTCTGTTGCCGAATTTTGTTATCGACGATATTGTATTTACGCCACTTGATGATGCGTGCTCGCTTGCTGCCGAAGGCTATGAAATGCACCATTGCGTCGGGCAATATGGAGTGCAATTAAAAGTGGAGGA
>JAITEO010000148.1 GCA_031281985.1 Zoogloeaceae bacterium
CGGGAGCGCGAATTCCGCTCCTTCTGGTTCGAGACCGGCACGCCGACCTTTTTGGTCGATATGCTCACCGAGCGGCAAGTCTATCTGCCTTCGCTCCTGAGGCTGGAAAGCTCCTCCGAACTGCTGTCCGCCTTCGAGGTGGGGGCGATTTCCACCGAAGCCCTGATGTTCCAATCCGGCTATCTGACCATTGCCAAAGAGGAAGACATCGCGGGCGACCTGTTGTTTACCCTGTGCTATCACAACCGCGAAGTGAGAAGCGCCTTGAACGCCGCCTTGCTGGGCGCGTGGATTGGCAACGCGCAACAAGGGCTGACGCACCGCGTCGCCCTCTTTCGCGCCCTGCAAAAGAACGATTTCGCGCGCATCCAGGAAATCTTCTTTTCGCTCTACGCGAGCATCCCCAACGACTGGTTTCGCAACAACCGAATCGGCGAGTTCGAGGGCTATTACGCCAGCGTGTTCTACGCCACCTTCGCCGCGCTGGGGATAGACATCGTGCCGGAAGATGTGAGCAACCAGGGACGGCTGGACATGGCGGTGAAGTTCAACGGGCAGGTCTATCTCTTTGAGTTCAAGGTGGAGGAGGATAAGGCCGAAGGCAAGGCGCTCCAGCAGATCAAGGCGAAAGAATACGCTGCCAAATACGGTTCGCTCCAGCAACCCATCCATTTGATTGGCGTGGAATTCAGCCGATCGGCGCGCAATGTGGTGGGGTTCGAGGTTCAAAAGACAGGGGACTGAGGACGGAGTCGGGCGCGGCAAGAAAAAGCGTTCCTTGGCGTCGTGGGGTAGAATCTCCGGACTTTTCTGTTGGTTGATGTCGGGATGATATTTTGGCGGCAAATCCTGTTTTTCTTCGTTTGAACAAGGCGCATTACCCGGTCACGGTGCTGGGGTATGGGCGGCGGATTGGCATCTGGTTTCAGGGGTGCAGCATCCGCTGCAAGGGCTGCGTGTCGCAGGATACCTGGGAGGAAGCGGCGGGCGCGTGGATGCGCGTGGCGGATCTGTTGGCGTGGTGTCGGCAAAAGGAAGGCGTGGATGGCGTGACCATTTCCGGCGGCGAACCCTTCGATCAGCCGCGTGCCTTGAATGCCCTGCTGGACGGTATCCGGCGCTGGAAGCGGCGAGGAAATCCCGATCTGGACGTGTTCTGCTACAGCGGTTATCCCCTGAAAACCCTGCAAGCCCGGCATGGCGCGCTGTTGAAGAAACTGGATGTGCTGGTCCCGGAACCCTATGTCGATGCGCTGCCGCAGGGCGGATGTTGGCGCGGATCGGCCAATCAGCCGCTGTTGCCGCTCTCGCCGCTGGGCAGGGCGCGCTATGGCGACCGGGACGGTAGTCCATCCCCGAAGGAAAAGACCTTGCAGGTGAGCATGGAAGATGGACAGATCTGGATGATCGGCATTCCCGCGCGCGGCGACATGGCGGCGCTGGAAGACCTGTGCGCCCAGCGCGGACTGCATCTGCAGGCCGTGTCGTGGCGCAGGTAGAGGCGCAATCCGCATGAGCGCCTACGTCCGCATCTGCCCGGTCTGCGACACGGAAAACCCGGCCGAGCGCGCTACTTGCCTGCGTTGCTCCAGCCTGCTGTCGGACGTGGACTTTTCTCTGTCCCAGGCGGCGGAAACGGCGGGCGAACCCGCGCCGGACGCGGCGGCGGAGAATCCAAAAGCGCCGGAAGCTCTCGACGCCTTGCCCGCGCAAACCCAGGCGCTGCCCGTCTCCGGGGAGGCGGGCGTGCGCTGTCCCGATCCGGAATGCGGACAGATGAATCCGCCGGGCAGCCTGCGTTGCCAGTATTGCAACACGCCGCTGCCCGCCGCTCCCCCGGAACCGGTTCTTGCGTTTGCGCCGCCGACTGGCGGGACGGTGGCCGCTCCATCCTTCGAGCTTGCGCCGCCGGAACTGGCGGCTGCCGCTCCTTCGCCCAGAAAACGGGCGCGTTCGCGCGTGGCGTTGCCTGCCGCGCTGGCGGAGCGATTTGGCGTCATCGACGAACTGCCCGCCGCGGGCAGCGAAGCGGACTTGCTGATCGTGGAAGACCTTCGCGGCGGCGAGGCGCGGGTCGTCAAGGTCTATCGACGCGGCATCGCGCCGGACAAGGCGCTGTTGCAGAAACTGGCGACGGCGGGGTCGCATGTGGTGCGCATCCTGGAATATGGAAAGGAAGAGGACGGCATCGCCTGGGAGATGATGGAATACTGCCGCGCGGGCAATCTGCGCACCCTGATGCAGGATGGCCCGATGAGCCAGGAGCGGCTCCTGGAGCTTGTGCGCGAACTGGCGGCGGGACTGACGGAAGTCCATGCGGCCAACATCCTGCACCGCGACCTGAAGCCGGAAAATGTGTTGCTGCGCAGCCGCTCGCCGCTTTCCCTGGTGCTCACCGATTTTGGCATTGCTTCGCTTTTCGAGGGAACCCGGCTTTTCACCGACAGCGCCCGCACGGCGAAATACGCCGCGCCGGAAGCCCTGACCGGCGTGATCGACGCCAAGGCCGACTGGTGGTCGCTGGGCATGATCCTGCTGGAAGCCGCCTCCGGACGCCATCCTTTCGACGGCCTGTCGGAACAGGTGATCAACTACCACCTGGCGACGCGTCCAATCGACATCGAAGGCGTCGCGGACAAGCGTTTCGCCGTGCTGTGCCGCGGCCTGCTGCTGCGCAATCCGGCGCGGCGCTTCGGCGCGGCGGAAGTGGCGCGCTGGCTGGCGGGCGATCCGAGCCTGACCGCGCCCAGGGAATCCGTCGCGGAAGTCGCGCATCCCTATATATTGGGCAAGCATACGGCGAGAAACGGCGAGGAACTGGCGTTGGCGCTGGCGGCCAATTGGCAGGAAGGCGTGCGCGATCTGGCGCGCGGGCTGATCCTGAACTGGCTGCGAGAGGAATTGCACGACTTCGATCTGATTCGCAGTTTGAGCGACATCATGGAGGCGCGCGACGAACACGATGAACGCCGCCTGCTGCGCTTCCTGCTTGCCGCCGCGCCCGGCATGCCGCCTGTCTGGCGGGGCGAACCCGCGAGCCAGAAGGCGATTCTCCACAAGGCGCGTCAGGCGCTCGCCCGGGAGGGCGAATCTTCCAATGCGGCGCGCCTTTGGCTGGAGAGTCTGTTTACGGAAGACGTGTTGAGCCTCTTTGCCGCCACGGACGCCGACCTCGCCACATTGGGACGGCGCTGGCGCCAACGGATCGACATTGCGCAACGCGCCTGGGAAACGGCAAGGGAACGGCACCATCGCTGGCGTTCCCGGTTTTCTTCCTCATCCGGCGAAGAAAAGGATTCCGCGGTCAATTTCGATGCCGCCGTGTTCGGCTGGAACGCCGGACTGCGCTTTCCCAAGCGCGTCACCTGGCACGCGCCCGTTCTGCTGAGTCTATGCGATGCGCAGTTCCTGCTTGCCGTGCGCGCGGACATCGAACAGGCGGCGGCGCATTTTGCCGAATCCGCGCCCTGGTTTGTCGAATTGATCCAGAAATGGCAAGCGCCGGACGCCAATGTCACGCCGGAAGAACAGAACGCCTTGCTGCTGGTGGCTTGGCGCTTGCGCGAATCGGCGGGGGAATTCGTCCAGAAGGAACAAGAACACCGTCAGGCCGCGCAGAAAAAACAGGAAAAACATATCGACGCCTGGCAACAGGCGTTTGCGCGCCTCGTAGACGACCTTGGCGCGCTGGAGGACGCGGACGACGATGTGGGACGCCAGGAGTGGCGGCGGATGCTGGATGAACTGTATGGCTTGTCCGAACGTCTGGCCTCGATCCCCTATACGGAAGAGAGCTTCCTCAAGCTGCGCCGCCAGGTGAGCGGCATGGAACGCCTGGCCCTGAACCTGGAAAAGGCGCTGGATGCGCTGGAAGCAAACGATGAAGGCCACGAGGTTTTCTCGCGTCTGTTCTGGGTCGGCAGCATCCTCTTCCTGCTGTTGGCCGCGCTCGCCAGCGCCACCTACGCCTTGCCCGTCACGTTTGCCGGCGTCACCTTCTTCGCCATCCGCCACTTCCGCCGCCGCACCCGCGTCCGCCGCGATCTCTCCGTCCAGATCCAGCTATTTCGCCGCACCCTCGCGTCTTTGGGCAGCAAAAAGTAAAAACCTGCCTTTTATCCCGCCCCGTCTTCTATACCTGGAACAGCGCCCGGTCTTCCAGGCGCACGGCGGAAAGTGGGCCGCCCCAGAGGCAGCCGCTGTCGAGCGCCAGCAGGTTGGGCAGGCGATACAGACCCAGTGCCGACCAGTGGCCGGTGATCAGCACATGGTCGGCGCTCTTGCGTCCGGGCAGATCGAACCACGGCAGGAGGCCGGGGGGAGCCGAATCCAGTCCGCCCTTGGCGGAAAAATCCATCTCGCAGCCGTTTTCCCCGCGCGGGCGGCAAAAGCGCATGCGCGTCATGGCGTTGACGATGACGCGCAGGCGATCCATGCCGCGCAGCTTGCCCGACCAGTAGGCCGGTTTGCTGCCCCAGAGATCGGCGAGAAAATCGCGGTACCCTTCGCCCTGCAACGCGGCCTCGACTTCGGCGGCCAGTTCTCTCGCCTTTTTTACCCGCCATTGCGGCATGAGTCCGGCGTGGACCAGGCAGTATTCCCCTTCGACATGGCAGAGCGGACAGTGGCGCAGCCAGTCGAGCAATGCCGCCCTGTCCGGCGCGTCCAGCACCGCCTGCAGGGTGTCGCCGCGGCGGGCGCGGTCGGTTGCGGCGATCATCAGAAGATAGAGATCGTGATTGCCGAGCACCGTGATGGCGGAATCTCCCAGGGAGTGCACATAGCGCAGCGTGGCAAGCGAATCCGGGCCGCGATTGACCAGATCGCCAGTCAGCCAGAGCCGGTCTTTTCTTGGATCGAAGGCGCAGCGCGCGAGCAGGCGTTGCAGGGAATCGAAACAGCCCTGGATGTCGCCAATTGCATAGGTTGCCATGGATGCCCGTCAGAAGACTTCCGCTTGGGCCAGCGGCGCGCCCATCTGGTCCTTGGCGGAAAGAACGGGTAAAGCGCTGGCCAGCGGCCAGTCGATGCCGATGGCCGGATCATTCCACAGGAGGCAACGCTCCTGTTTTGGCGCGTAGTAATCCGTGGTCTTGTAGAGCACTTCGGCATATTCGCTCCGGCACAGGAAGCCGTGCGCGAAGCCCGGTGGAATCCACATCTGGCAGTTGTTTTCCGCGGAGAGCCGCGCGCCGACCCAGCGTCCGAAAGTGGGCGACGACTTGCGCAGGTCTACCGCCACATCGAACACCTCGCCCGCCGTTACCCGCACCAGCTTGCCCTGCGGCTGGCGAATCTGGTAATGCAGGCCGCGCAGCACGTGGCGGGCGCTGCGCGAGTGATTGTCCTGCACGAAGTCAAACGCGAGTCCGCTCAGTGCAGCAAACTCGCGTGCGTTAAAACTTTCGAAGAAGAAGCCGCGCGCGTCATGGAATATCCTGGGGGTAAACAGCAATACTTCGGGCAGTTCCAGCTTTTGAACCGTGGTCATGGTTTTCCTTTTTTGTCCGCGAGAAGCGCCAGCAGGTATTGGCCGTAGGCGTTCTTGCGCAGGGGTTGCGCCAGCGCCGCCAGCGTCTCGTCGTCAATCCAGCCCTGCCGCCAGGCGAGTTCTTCCGGCACGGCCACCTTCAATCCCTGGCGTCTTTCCATGGTGGCGATGAACTGGCTGGCTTCCAGCATGGATTCGTGCGTGCCGGTATCCAGCCAGGCGTAGCCGCGTCCCATGGTTTCCACCTTCAACGCGCCCAGCGCCAGGTAATGCCGGTTGACGTCGGTGATTTCCAGTTCGCCGCGCGCCGACGGGCGGATGGAACGGGCGATTTCCAGCACGCGGTTGTCGTAGAAGTACAAGCCGGTGACGGCGTAATTCGACTGGGGGGCGGCCGGTTTTTCCTCGATGCTGGTCGCCTGTCCCTGGGCATCGAAAGTCACCACGCCGTAGCGTTCCGGGTCCTGGACGTGATAGGCGAAGACGCTGGCGCCCGAGACGCGCGCGTTGGCGCGCGCCAGCAGGCGATGGAGTTCATGCCCGTAGAAAATGTTGTCGCCCAGCACCAGCGCGACGGGCGCATCGCCGACGAATTCCGCGCCGATGAGGAAGGCTTGCGCCAGACCTTCCGGCCTTTCCTGCACGGCATAGGCAAGGCGAATGCCCCAGGCGCTGCCGTCGCCCAGAAGCTGCGCGAAACGCGGCGTATCCTGCGGCGTGGAGATGATCAGGATGTCCCGGATGCCCGCAAGCATCAGGGTGGTCAGCGGGTAATACACCATCGGCTTATCGAAGATGGGCAGCAGTTGCTTGGATACCGCCAGCGTTGCCGGATACAGCCGGGTGCCGGAACCTCCGGCGAGAATGATGCCCTTGCGCAGGTTACGCATGCCGAAAGCCAGGAAATGGGAGAGAGGGGCGAGCGCGTTTCATTCTTCTTCCTTTACCGGCACGAAGGAGAAAACGCCCTTGCTTTCGCCGAAGACGCCCAGTTGCACGCCCAGTCCGCCGGGCGGATCTTCGTTCAAGCGGGCGAAGCCTTCGCAGGTGCGGGTTTCGGTGACGTACATGATGTCGCCGATTTTCAGGATATAGGTGCCTTCTCCCGGCTGCCAGAGTTCGATATGCGCCTTGGGATTGACTTTCTGGATGGCGTGGCGGCGCTGGCAGTCGGGCAGGCGGCTGACGACCAGCGAAAGGTTCACCTGTTTTTCCCAGAACATGCTGTCGCGCACGAGGGAAATGGCGTGGCGCTGGCCATCGATCAGGTAGGCCGCGCCGTCGTTGGTGCAGGCGGAAAGCAGCAGCAGGAACAGGGGCAGTATGCGGCAGGACAGGCGTTGCATGAGGATTCTCCCGGATCAGGTCTCTTCGCTGCCCGACAGCATCTGCCAGTCCAGCGTCTCGCCCGCGCACAGCGGCACGATGTTCGTTTGGGCGACTGGATAGCCACGGGGCACGTCTTGCGTCTTCTTGCAAAGGGTGATTTTCTCACGGTTTCTCGGCAAACCATAGAAATCCGGCCCGTTGAAGCTGGCGAAGGCTTCCAGTTTATCCAATGCGCCCGCCGACTCAAAGGCCTGGGCGTAGAGTTCCAGCGCGTGCGAAGCGGTATAGCATCCGGCGCAGGCGCAGGCGGCTTCCTTGGCGTTTTGCGGATGTGGCGCGGAATCGGTGCCCAGGAAGAAGGCCGGATGCCCGGAAGTCGCCGCTTCCAGCAAGGCCAGGCGATGCGTCTCGCGCTTCAATACCGGCAGGCAATAGCGGTGCGGACGCAACCCCTCCTGGAACAGCGCGTTGCGATTGTAGAGAAGATGATGCGCGGTCAGCGTGGCGGCGATAGGCGCGCCCGCCCGATGCCGATCGCGCACGAATTCGACCGCCTCGCGGGTGGTGGCGTGCTCCAGCACCACCTTCAGGCGGGGAAAGCGCCCAAGGAGCGGAGCGAGGAGGGTGTCGATGAATACTTTTTCGCGATCGAAGATATCCACCTTCGGGTCGGTGACTTCGCCATGCACGAGCAGCGGCAGTCCCGCGCTTTCCATGGCGGCAAATACCGCGCTGGCGTTTTCGATGCGGGTCAGTCCCGCGGCGGAATTGGTGGTTGCGCCCGCCGGATAGAGCTTAACGCCGTGGATGCAGCCGCAATCCCTGGCCTTTTGGATTTCTTCCGGCAGGGTGTGGTCGGTGAGATAGAGGGTCATCAACGGCTCGAAGCTCGCGCCTTGCGGCAGCGCGGCGAGGATGCGCGCGCGGTAGGCCAAAGCCAATGCCACGGTCGTCACCGGCGGCTTCAGGTTGGGCATGACGATGGCGCGGGCAAACTGACGGGCGCTGTGCGCCAGCGTGACGAGGAGCATTTCGCCATCGCGCAGATGCAGATGCCAGTCATCCGGTCGGGTCAGGGTAAGGCGCATGGCGTTTGTCGGGAAGAAGCAGTGGGAAATAATGGATGCATTCTACCGCGCATCCGAAAGCGGCAAAAAGTACAACACTACTTTTTGCCGGTGCAAGTTAGCAAAAAAGGGCAGGCGAAGCCTGCCCTTTTTTGGGTAAAGGCAACGAGAACCCACTACCGCTCATCCGTCCGGTCGTAGGGGCGCGCTGCGCGCGCCCGCAAACTGTTCCTGCCGCGGGACGGCAGGCGGGCGCATGCAATGCGCCCCTACGGGATCGTGCAGAGGGTAGTGGGTTCCCTTGCCTTTACCCAAAAA
>JAITEO010000171.1 GCA_031281985.1 Zoogloeaceae bacterium
AGGCTTTCCATCGCCAACAGGCAGAGCTTTTCGCGCGGCAGCGGGTAACTTTTGTGGAATCGGACAAGCTGGCGCAACTGAAAGAAAATGACCAGATAAATGAGCGGCAACAGCGCCAGAACGTACAAAATGGGCAGGAAATACAATCCTACCGGCATGAGGAACAGGATGCCCAGCATGAGGAGCAGCGTTCCTGGCAGCAACCGGGAACACAACGCCGCGTCCCGCGCGCAAAACGCCTCTGCCCACGGCGTATTCGTATCCGGCGGCGCGGCGTCCGGCGGATACTGCGACCAGACGAGCCGGTAGGCGGGATAAAACGGCGTCACCAGCGGCAGACGGAGCAACAGGCGTCTGCCAAAGGTGGCGCTGTTACGCGGGAAAATCACCCGGTAACCCGAAAAAAGGCGATACGCCACGACCTCGTTGCGATACGCCAATACGATGCAATCATAGAGGTACAACAGGAAAATCAGGGCGATCAGTTGCAGCTCTGCCGAAACATGCACGTTGCGAAGGCTCCGTGCTTATTCCGGGTCTTTGCGCTGGAAAATGCGCTTGAAAAAGCCGCCGATGGCCGCGAATGCCGCCAACACGCCGACGGCCAGCAGTTTCCCGTATTTTGCCAGCAAGCCCGACTTGAGCAGCACGGCGGCGGCGCCCCCGGCAACGAGCGCGGCCAGGCCGTATTCGGCCACCTTGTCGCCTTCCTTGTATTCGCTGTAGCGCTGGCCTGCCACGAACTTGTAGCCGTTTACCGCCTCCTTGAATTCCGGCAGGGCCGTCGCCAGGTTTTCCGGCGCGACGATCAGGGTTGCCGATGTGACGCCTTGGCGCCCCAGCAGGCGGGTTTCATAATTGACGCTTGTTTTCCGGTTGCCGGAACTGATGAAGGATAGCGCCCATTCCAGGCGCTTGGTCTCCGGATCGTAAAATGGCGTTTGTTTCCAGCCCAGATTCAACAGTTGCGGCCAGCCCTTCTTGACGCGCTCCTTGTTGTCTTTTTCCTGACCCTCCCGCATGGATTTGATCAGCGCATCGGCGTCGATCTCCTCATCATCCTTGACGTGACCGATATCCGTGTATTCAAAGGTCGCCCACCATTTGCCATCTACCGGGCGAAAAAAGTATTCCTGGCCGCTGGTGGGGTTCTGGGTGGCTTCCAGAAAGATGCGAGTGTCCTTGGCATCCAAAAACAGAAAACCCGCGGGTACGTCGAAGGTCGCCACCGGCCCCGCATTGACCGTTTGGGGGCCTTCTATCCAATTCAGGCTGGCGATGAGCGCCGTTGCTTCATCGACGGCTTCCTCCGTGTTTTCTTCCTGCGCCATGACCGCGGGCGTCATGATCCAGCTTGCTGCCCAGACGGAAAAAACCAGGAGGGAACGGGATAAAAGTTTCATGTCGAATCCTTTTGATTGAGAAACTACAACAGGAACAGGGTTGCCAGTCCCAGAAAAATGAAAAAGCCGCCGGAATCGGTGAGTGCCGTAATCATGACCGAACCGCCGACGGCCGGATCCGCGCCCAGGCGTTGGCGCAGCATGGGAATGCCCACGCCCGCGAATGCCGCCAGCAGAAGGTTCAGCGTCATGGCGGCGGTCATCACCAGTCCCAGAGAAATACTCTCGTAGAGCCACCAGGCCAGCGCGCCCAGCAGGCCGCCCCAGAGCACGCCGTTGATCAGCGCCACGCCCAGTTCCTTTTTCAGCAGCCGCCGCGTGGCGTCGGGTTTGACCTGTCCCATGGCGATGGCGCGCACGATCATGGTGACGGTCTGATTGCCGGAATTGCCGCCGATGCCCGCCACGATGGGCATGAGCGCCGCCAGCGCCACCAGTTTCTCGATGGAAGTCTCGAAAATGCCGATGACGCGCGAAGCCACGAAGGCCGTCACCAGGTTGACCGCCAGCCATGCCCAGCGGTTCTTCACCGAATCCCAGACCGAAGCGAAAATGTCTTCTTCCTCGCGCAGCCCCGCGTTTGCCAGTTGTTCGGCTTCGGACGCCTCGCGGATGAAATCGACCACGGCAACCAGGGTGAGCCGCCCGACCACGCGGTTTTCCGGATCGACCACCGGCGCGGAGACCAGATCGTAGCGCTCGAAGGCCTGCGCCGCTTCCTCGGCCTTGTCTTCCGGCTGAAAGCGCACCACATCCTTTTTCATGGCGGCGCGCACGTCCGAATCCGGGTCATGGGTGAGCAGGTCTTCCAGCGTCAATACGCCTTCCAGCCGTTCGTCGCGGTCGACCACGAAAATCTTGTCGGTATGTTCCGGCAGCGCGTCGAAACGGCGCAGGTAACGCAGGACGACTTCCAGGGTGATATCCTCGCGCACCATCACCATGTCGAAATCCATGAGCGCGCCCACCGTGCCTTCCGGGTAGGAAATGGCGGCGCGCAACTGCGCCTGTTCTTCTGGCGGCAGGGCCTGGAAAACGTCTTCCACCACGTCCTGCGGCAGATCGGGCACCAGGTCGGCGAGTTCGTCGGTATCCAGGGATTCCGTGGCGGCAACCA
>JAITEO010000208.1 GCA_031281985.1 Zoogloeaceae bacterium
CGTCCTCTACCAGGCGATGAAGGAGCGCGCGGGGGCGGGAGACGCGACCGTGGATAGTCTGGCGTTCGCGCTGAAAATCGAACTCGTTCGCACTTTGGGCAACGCCAGCGCCTTCCTGATTGCCCAGGGAGCGAAAAAGGAAGAAGCGGTGCTCTGGGCGGAACTGGACGCGCGCTTCGGCAGAGAAGACCGCTACGTGGAAGAACTCGTGCTGGAAGCCCTGCTCTTCAAGGGCGCTTTTCTTGCCGGCATGCGCCCCGACGATCCCAAACTTGCACTTGCCGCCTTCCGGCAAGTCATCGAGCGCACCGGGGACGGCAAACGCGACGCCTATGTCGAATCCGCCATCGAGTCGGCGCGAGAAGCCATCGACATCCTTTCCGCCCCCGACTGGCCGAAAAACCGCCAGGAATTGCTGGATAGCTATTTCAACGACTGAAGCCCTTCCGCATGGAGGATTCTGCCAAACGGGCGCAGGACAAGCGCCGCCCGGAACCAATGCGGCGGAAAGTCACGATGAACCTTTCCATTGAGAAGATTTGCAAAAGGAAGACGGAATTGGCAAGCAAAACGGCAAGAAGCAGAATCCTGATAGCGGATAGCGTACTCATCGCCATCCATTCCCTGCTCGTGCTCGCGTGGACCATCGCCCAGGACAGCGGCCTGAAACGGCTTGGAAAGATATGCGAAACAGTGGTTGGCAGCTATACGGACAATGATTTCATCATTTTGAATCTACCGTTCGTCATCGTAATTTATTATGGCTATCTTGCTTTTCGGCATGGCGTCGGCAACAAGCGCAAAGCCATTGTCCTGGCCTTGCTAAACCTGGCCGCGTTGTACGCCGTTTGTTTTGTGGCGCTGGTCATCTTCATGATGCTCGCTTTGTTGATAACGGGCGGGCGGCTTGGTTGATGATTTGCCTTGCAGAGCCTTGTCGTATGGTTTTGCGGCAGTCCGGTCTGCGCCAGACCTTGGTTCCTGCCCCACTGCCGCAAACCCCTCCCCTGCCCTCCCCTTGTCAGGGGAGGGAGTGCACCCTGCAAAGGGCTTGCACCCTGCAAAGGGAGTTTGGCCGCGCTTCGTCCGAAATGAATTATTGACATGGTATCCTCCACTTTTAATTGCACCCCCCGCTTCGCTTTCGCCCCGCTTCGCTTTCGCTTGCTTTTCTTCCGATTTTGTGGAAAATACCGCCTTTCGCCGTTGGGCAAGTTTCTGATAGGGTCTGTGCTTAGCGCAAAGGGTTTCAGGGCTTGGTTTTTCCGGCTTGTCGCGTCCATTCGTGGGCTTGAGTGTGTTACGCCGCCGCAAGGGCAGGTGTTGGGAGTTGTGTGATGTCTGAATCTGAAATTGAATTGATGGAATCCGGGGAAGCGGGGATCGAATCCGCGCCCGTCTCTTTTGCCGATCTGGGCCTGTCGCCGCCCATTTTGCAGGCGCTGGCCGATGTGGGCTATGAAACGCCTTCCTCCATCCAGGCCGGGTGTATTCCTGTCCTCCTGGCGGGCAAGGACCTGCTGGGCATGGCGCAGACCGGCACCGGCAAGACCGCCGCGTTCGCGCTTCCCATCCTGAATCGGCTGGATCTGGAAAACGCCACGCCGCAGGCGCTGGTGCTGACGCCTACCCGCGAACTGGCCATCCAGGTGGCGGAAGCCTTTGCCCGTTACGCCAAGCATCTGCCGGGATTTCACGTGCTGCCCATCTACGGCGGGCAGAGCTATGGCATCCAGTTGAAGCAACTGACGCGCGGCGCGCATGTCATCGTCGGCACGCCGGGGCGCATCATGGATCATCTGGAACGCGAAAGCCTGTCGCTGGCGGGCTTGAAGACGCTGGTGCTGGATGAGGGCGACGAAATGCTGCGCATGGGCTTCATCGACGACGTGGAATGGATTCTCGAACACACGCCCGCCGAACGCCAGACGGCGCTCTTTTCCGCCACCTTGCCGGACGCCATTCGCCGCGTGGCGCAAAATTATCTGCTGGCGCCGGAAGAGGTCAGCATCAAGGCCGCTACCCAGACCGTAGCCGCCATCCGCCAATGTTATTGGCAAGTCTCCGGCCTGCACAAGCTCGACGCGCTGACGCGCATTCTCGAAGTGGAAGGCGAACTCGACGCCGCCATCATCTTCGTCCGCACCAAGCTATTGACCGAGGAACTCTCCGACAAGCTGGAAGCGCGCGGCTATTCCGTTGCCGCCCTGAATGGCGACATGAACCAGCAGGCGCGCGAGCG
Organism: Zoogloeaceae bacterium; assembly: GCA_031281985.1. GTDB lineage: Bacteria > Pseudomonadota > Gammaproteobacteria > Burkholderiales > Rhodocyclaceae > Azovibrio. The sequence goes on from JAITEO010000208.1 coordinate 2,243, forward strand.
CGTCATCGAGCAGCTCAAATCCGGCGGCCTGGATATCGTGGTCGCCACCGATGTCGCCGCGCGCGGCATAGACGTGTCGCGCATCAGCCATGTCATCAACTACGACATTCCCTACGACGCCGAAGCCTATGTGCATCGCATTGGCCGCACCGGACGCGCCGGACGCGCCGGAACCGCCATCCTGTTCGTCGCGCCGCGCGAAATGCGCATGCTGCGCACCATCGAACGGGCAACGCGCCAGCCGATCGAGCATCTGGTGTTGCCCACCCAGCAGGCGGTGACGGATCGGCGCGTATTCCTCTTCAAGGAGCGCGTCGCGCAAGCCCTGACCGCGGAAGACCTGGATTTCTTCGAAAGCCTGATTTCCGAACTGGAAACGGAACAGGAAGCCACGCCGGAACGCATCGCCGCCGCATTGGCCTTCCTGGCGCAGAGAGAGCGTCCCTTGCGCCTGGAAGAAAAGCCGCAGCACGCCAAGAAACGCGAATACGCGGAATACGGCTCGCCGCGCCCGCCGCGCTACGAGCGTGGCGGAGAACGCTACGAGCGCGGCGGTGAGCGCCACGAGCGTCCGCCGTATCGCGGGCGCTCCGCCTCGCCCCTGGGAGAAGAGACCGGCGAGGACGATCGCGGCAACGCCGTGGTCATGACGCGCTACCGCATCGACGTCGGGCGCGCGCATGGCGTTTCGCCCAAGGATATCGTGGGCGCGATTGCCAATGAAGGCAACCTGCCCAGCCGCCTGATCGGACGCATCGATCTCTACGAGGAATACAGCACCGTAGACCTGCCCAACGATCTCTCGAAGGAAACCATGCAAATCCTGCGCTCCGCCTGGGTGCGGCGGCGTCAACTCAACCTCGCCCCCGACAACGGCGCGCCGCCGCCCCCCAGACGCCCCAGCGGCGGACGCGCGCACAAGCCGCCCTACGGCGGCGAACGCTTCGGCCTCCCGCCACGCGACGAGGACTTTCATGGCTCCCCCAAACCCTGGCGCAGCGAACGCCCCGGCGGACGATTCAGTGGTCGCGGCGGCAAAAAGTAAAAATCTACTTTTTGCCGGTTGGTCTTGGGTTTGAAGCCAGGCAAAGCCTGGCTTCAAACCGTTACAACCCAACGCAAAACCAGCGCGGCCTTGGGGTTTTCGTAGGGGCGCGCTGCGCGCGCCCGTCGGCCATTACGCGGCATGGATGGTTTGCGGGCGCACGCAGTGCGCCCCTACGAGAACCCACGCAGACAATGGAGCGCATCCGGTCAAACCCGCGCCCGCTGGATACGGACCACAAAGCGAGCGTAAGCGAGCGCTCAGTCTTCTGTCTTCCGTCCTCTGTCCTCCGCCCCCTGATCCTCCAGCACCAGGCGGTGCGGTTTGAATTCTCCGGCGCGGCGATCCGCGAAGTAGTGTTCCAGGGTGAGGCGCACGGTCCGGAAGGCGAGTTGCGCCCAGGGGATGCGTTCTTCGGAAAAGAGCGCGGTTTCCAGGCTTTCTTCGCCGGGGGAATGGCGTCCGTCCTGCAGGATGCCGCGGTAGAAGACATGCACCTGATTGATTTCGGGCACGTCGATGAGCGTAAATAATTGCATCTGATCGATGCGGGCGCGGGCTTCTTCCTGGCTTTCCCGCGCGGCGGCGTCCTCCGTGCTCTCTCCGTTTTCCATGAAGCCGGCGGGCAGCGTCCATAGTCCGTAGCGCGGTTCGATGGCGCGGCGGCAGAGCAGGATATCGCCCTGCCACTCGATGACCGCGCCCAGCACCAGGCGCGGATTCTCGTAATGAATGTAACCGCAAGCGCCACAAACGCTGCGCTTGCGGTTATCGCCCGCCGGAACGCGCTGGCGCGTGGGTTGACCACATCGAGGACAAAAAGAAATCATGGATAGCCGCCGAAAAATTCAAGAACGGTGAGAGCGTAACGCAGGCCACGTTTTTGCGGTAGGGGGAGGGCAGTGCGTTCCACCTGGAAGCCTTCCCGGGTGCAATTGAAAGAGGAAGATGTCGTGTAAATAATCTATCCCAGACGAAGCGCCGCCGCTTGCTGCCCTCTCTCCCGCTTGCGGGGG
>JAITEO010000248.1 GCA_031281985.1 Zoogloeaceae bacterium
CCTGCCCTTTTTTGCTGACTGACCCGGCAAAAAGTAGATTTTTACTTTTTGCCGCCCAACATCATGAGCACATATTCCGCGCTTTCCGGATCGTTGCAGAGGAGCAGCATGTCGCAGCCGGCGGCTTGGGCGGCGCGGGCGCGGGCGAGTGCGTCGCCGGCGATGCTGGCGGCTTGCATGGAAAGATCGTCGCTGAAGACCAGGCCGGTAAAGCCGATGTCGTGACGCAGGTACGCATGCCACTTCTGGGAAAAACAGGCCGTGTGTTCGGCGTCCACGGCGGGATACACCACATGCGCGGGCATGACCGCGTCGAGATCGAGCGCGCGGTAGGGGCGCAGGTCTTCCTGCAATTCGGCAAGCGACCGCTCATCCGTCGGCAGGGCGAGGTGCGAATCGGCAAATGCCCAGCCGTGACCGGGAAAATGCTTGCCGCAACAGCCCATGCCGCCTTGACGCAAGCCCGCGATCAGCGCGCCCGCCAGGTCGATGACGGCTTTGGGGCGGCGGTGAAAGGCGCGGTCGCCGATTACGCCGGAGCGGCCGTAATCGAGATCCAGTACCGGCGTAAAGGAAAGATCCACGCCGCAGGCGCGCAGTTCGGAAGCCAGCGTCCAGCCCACGGTCTTTGCCGCCGCTTTTGCCGCTTCCGGGTCATGGTCCCACTGTTCGCCCAACTGTCGCATGGGCGGCAGCGGCGTGAAGCCGGAGCGGAAACGCTGCACCCTTCCGCCTTCCTGATCGACGGCAATGAGGAGCGGCGCGCGTCCAGCGGCGTGGCGCAAGGCGCGGACTTCCGCGGTGAGCGCCGTCAATTGCGCGGGGGAATGGTAATTACGGGCAAAGAGAATCAGGCCGCCCACCAGCGGATGCGTCAGGCGCGCGCGTTCCGCCGCGTCAAGACTCGTTCCCTGGAGGTCGATCATCAGGGGGCCGGAACAGGCCGTTTTCAGGAGGCCGGCCATGTGCTCTGCCGTTCCAGCACCACGAAGGCGATGGCGTAGCGGGTCTCGTCGCTGATGGAAAGATGGGCGGACAAGCCCAGTTCTTCCATTTTCGCCTGAAGCTCTGGCGAGAAGACGAAATCGGGCTTGCCCAGCGTGTCGTGGCGCACGCCGAGCGCGGTGAGCGTGGCGGGCGGGCGCATTCCCGTGCCCAGCGCCTTGCCGAAGGCTTCCTTGGCCGCCCAGCGGCGGGCGAGAAAGCGTCCCCGGTTTTTTTCGTCGACTTGCAGGAAATCCTCCCGCTCCGCGGCGGAAAGGATCTTGTCCATGCCCATTTCGCCATGCCGCGCGTACAGCGCTTCCAGGCGGGAAACGGCGGCAATGTCTACCCCGGTGCCATAAATCATGCGACGGCCTCCCTTGTATCGTTCAACAGGTTCTTCATCTCCCGCACCGCCGCGCGCAAGCCGATGAACACGGCGCGGCTGACGATGGCGTGTCCGATGTGCAATTCGCGCACGCCGGGCAGTCTGGCGACGGGGCGCGCGTTGTAGTAGTTGAGCGCGTGTCCGGCGTTGAAGCGCATTTTTTGTTGCACGATGAAAGCGCCCGCCTGACGCAGGCGTTCCAGTTCGCGCCGCACGGCGGGCGCTTCCGGGTCGCGGCCTTCTGCGTGAAAGGCGTGCGCGTAGGGGCCGGTATGCAGTTCGCAGACTTGCGCGCCGATGCGCGCGGCGGCTTCCACCTGATGCGTCTCGGCGTCGATGAAGACGCTGGCAAGGATGCCTTCCGCCTTCAGCCGCGCCACGACCTCGGCGAGCCGCGCCTCCTGTCCGGCCACGTCCAGGCCGCCTTCGGTGGTGATTTCCTGCCGGCCTTCCGGCACCAGCATCGCCATCTGTGGGCGGATGCGGCAGGCGATATCCACCATTTCATCGGTAGAGGCCATTTCCAGGTTGAGTTTCACCTGGGTGGCTTCCTTCAAGCGGCGCACGTCTTCGTCGCGGATGTGCCGCCGATCTTCGCGCAGATGCACGGTGATGCCGTTTGCCCCGCCCAGATGCGCTTCCACCGCCGCCCATACCGGGTCTGGCTCCCAGGTGGCGCGCGCCTGGCGCAAGGTGGCGACGTGGTCGATATTGACGCCCAGTTCGATCATATGCGTACCGCTTTGGCTGAAAGCCCGAATGCTACCCGTTTGGCGGCAACCCTTCCAGCCTTTGTTGTTGCGGCCTAAAATAGCAGCTTGGTATTCGTCAAAAAGTAGAACCCCACTTTTTGCCGGTTCAGTCAGCAAAAAAGGGCAAGCGAAGCTCGCCCTTTTTTGGAGTAAAGGCAACGCAACCCCACAGCCGGATGGGCTTGCACCCTGCGAGGGGCTTTGCGCAAGCAAGGGGTTTTTTGACGCCTTTTTATCGAAACTTCATGACAGGCGGCGCGGCATGGCAAAACGGAATCTTCATCTTCTCATCATCGACCCGCAAAATGATTTCTGCGACCTGCCCGAGGGCGAGTGCGGCGGCAACACGCCTGCCCTGCCCGTGCCTGGCGCGCATGCCGACATGTTGCGCCTGGCGGCGCTGATCGAACAGGGCGGCGGCGGCATTGCAAACCTCACGGTGACGTTTGATTCGCATCAACGCCTCGACATCGCGCATCCGGGCTTCTGGCGGCAGGGCGACGGCAGTCCCGTTTTGCCTTTTACCCAGCTTCGCGCCGCGCACGTCCAGGCGGGCAAGTTCCTGCCGCGCCGCGCGGACGCCTTGCGGCGCGTCATCGCCTATCTGGAGGCGCTGG